>JAGHYO010000047.1 GCA_017743605.1 Thermoflexus sp.
GCGAAGATCAAGGAGGCCATCGTCAAGACCTACGGCAAGCGGGGCGAAGCCATCGTGGAGAAGAACTTTGCAGCGGTGGACGCTGCCCTGCAGCATCTCCATGAGGTGAAAGTCCCCGACCAGGTCACCAGCACCTTCGACCGCCGGCCGCCCGTCCCGCCGGAGGCGCCGGAGTTCGTGCAACGGGTGACCGCCCGCCTGATCGCCGGGGAGGGGGATCTCCTGCCGGTGAGCGCCTTCCCGCCGGACGGCACGTGGCCCAGCGGGACCAGCAAGTGGGAGAAGCGCAACATCGCCCAGGAGATCCCGGTGTGGGAGCCGGACCTGTGCATCCAGTGCGGCAAGTGCGTGATGGTCTGCCCCCACTCGGTGATCCGGGCCAAGGTCTACGATCCCGCCCTGCTCGGGGAGGCCCCGCCCACCTTCAAGCACGCCCCAGCCCGCTGGCGGGAGTTCAAGGACATGGCCTACACCCTCCAGGTGTCCCTGGAGGACTGCACCGGCTGCGCCCTGTGTGTGGAGGTCTGCCCGGCCAAGGATAAGTCGGATGTGAGCCGCAAGGCCATCAACATGCGGCCACAGGCCCCGCTGCGAGAGGCCGAGGGCCGGAACTGGGAGTTCTTCCTCCGGCTCCCTGAGGTGGACCGGCGGATGGTGAACATGGGGCAGGTGAAGGATGTGCAGCTGCTGGAGCCGCTGTTCGAGTTCTCCGGGGCGTGCGCCGGCTGTGGGGAGACCCCCTATCTCTCGCTGCTCACCCGGCTGTTCGGCGATCGACTGGTGATCGCCAACGCCACCGGATGCTCCTCTATCTACGGGGGCAACCTCCCCACCACCCCATGGACCTACAACCAGGAGGGGCGTGGGCCGGCCTGGTCCAACTCTCTGTTTGAGGACAACGCGGAGTTCGGCCTGGGGATGCGCCTCAGCCTGGACAAGCAACGGGAATACGCGATCGACCTCCTGAAGCGCCTCCGCCCGCAGATCGGCGAGGCTCTGGTGGAGGAGCTCCTGAACGCGGACCAGTCCACGGAGCAGGGGATCCAGGCCCAGCGGGAGCGGGTGGGGTTGCTCAAGGCGCTCCTGCGGGAGCTGCCGGACTCCCCTGAGGCGCGGGGGCTGCTTGCGGTAGCGGACGCCCTGGTGCGCAAGAGCGTGTGGATCATCGGGGGCGACGGCTGGGCCTACGACATCGGTTACGGCGGGCTAGACCACGTGCTGGCTTCTGGCCACGATGTGAACATCCTGGTGCTGGACACCGAGGTCTACTCCAACACGGGCGGCCAGATGTCCAAGGCCACCCCACGGGGGGCGGTGGCCAAGTTCGCCGCAGGCGGCAAGCGCGGCCCCAAGAAGGACCTCGCCCTGATGGCCATCAGCTACGGCAACGTCTACGTGGCCCGGGTGGCCATGGGGGCCAACGACACCCATACCCTCAGGGCCTTCCTGGAGGCCGATTCCTATGAGGGACCGTCCCTGATCATCGCCTACAGCCACTGCATCGCCCACGGCTACGATCTGCGCTATGGGATCGAGCAGCAGAAACGGGCGGTGCTCTCGGGCTACTGGCCGCTGATCCGCTACGACCCGCGGCGGCTGCGGGAGGGCCTCAACCCGCTTCAGGTCGACTCCCGGCCGCCCAGCATCCCGCTCTCGGAATATATGTACAACGAGACCCGGTTCACGATGCTGGTCCACAGCCGACCGGAGGTTGCCGAGGAGCTGCTGGAGGAGGCCGAGGAGGAGATCCGCCTTCGCTGGCGGATCTACGAGGCCCTGGCCCAGATGCCGGTGAACGGACGGAATGGCCGCTCCTGATTAACCCGGGGCGGGGTCGCATGACCCCGCCCCTCTCTTCTACGCTGCACCGGAGGCTCCCATGGTCGATCTTTCCACCTACTATCTGGGGTTCCACCTGCGGAACCCCCTGATTGCCTCGTCCTCTCCGCTCACAGAGGACCTGGAGACCCTCCGCCGCCTGGAGGAGGCGGGCATCGCTGCCGTGGTGTTGCCTTCCCTGTTCGAGGAACAAATCATCGAGGAAAGCGAGCGCCTGGACTACGGGCTCTCTTTTGGGGAGGAGAGCTTCGCCGAGGCCCTGCGCTATTTCCCGGATCTGCACCACTACAATATGGGGCCCGAGGGCTATCTCGAGCACATCCGGCGGGCCAAGGCGGCCCTCTCCATCCCCGTCATCGCCAGCCTGAACGGCGTGACCACCGGCGGCTGGATCCGCTACGCGCGGCTGATGGAGGAAGCGGGCGCGGACGCCCTGGAGCTGAACATCTACTATCTGCCCACATCCCCCGACGAGAGCAGCCAGACAGTAGAGGAGAACTACGTCTGGCTGGTGCGAGACGTGGTCGCCTCCGTGCGCATGCCGGTAGCCGTCAAGCTGAGCCCTTACTTCAGCTCCCTCCCTTATATGGCCCGGCGGTTCGAGGAGGCGGGCGCTACCGCCCTGGTGCTCTTCAACCGGTTCTATCAGCCGGACATCAACTTGGAGGCCTTGGAGGTGGTGCCCAACCTGATGCTCAGCACCTCCTACGAGCTCCGGGAGCGGCTGCGCTGGGTGGCCATCCTTTATCCTCAGGTGTGCTTAGATTTAGCCATCACAGGGGGTGTGCACACGGCGGAGGATGTGCTGAAGGCGATGATGGTAGGGGCGAAGGCCGTCACCTTGGCCTCAGCGCTGCTGCGCCGCGGGCCAGATCACGTGCGGCAGCTGTTGGAGGACATCCATCGATGGATGGAGGAACACGAATACATTTCCATCACGCAAATGCAGGGGAGCATGTGTCAAAGGCGGGTCGCCAACCCCGCCGCCTATGAACGGGCGAACTACATCCGGGTGTTGAGCTCCTTCCCGCGGCCGCGGTGAGGGCTCCCGGCGCCCCCTACCCTGGCAGTTCCTGCGGCCGCTCGGCCAGCTGACAGGCCACCTCCTCTAGTCTTCCCTCCAACCGGATGCGCCCGCGCTCCCGGGAGGGGGCCTAGGCCCGCCCGGAGACCTGTGTGGGGGAGCCGGGGGTCCCGACAAACGTCTCATCCACCTCCGGCTCCGCCGTGCGCCAGACGGTCACTTGCCCCGGTGCAAAGGACCGTGGCCTCCGCCAGTGCTCCATAAAACGGGGCTCGTTGGATCCTATCTTCATCGAGACCGCTGCTGGGAGGTGGACTTGCGGGATCTCATGCCCGCCAGGCCGCTCCTGTCGCCCCCGCACCACCCGCCGCCAGAGATCCAGCTTGATCTTTGTGACTGGGGTGGTTTGATGGAAGCCCAGCCACTCCGCCAGACCCAGTGGCAACTGACCAGTGGCTCCATCCGACGACTCCTCCCCGCAGAAGGCCAGATCCGCCGGTCCCAGCTGCGCGATCTCCCGGGCCAGTGTGTAACTCGAACTCCAGAGCTGTCAGGATGTCAGGGTGGGCGCCATGCCTGAATTCCCGCAGCAACCCTGGATCGATCGTCTCATACCCCACGGTCACGATGATGGTCCCCACGCGGCGCACCCGCTGGCGCTCCCGGAGCATCAGGAAATCGATGGCCCCCAGCTGACGGGCATGCACATACCAGTGGCACGGAAGGCGATGGGGGGGATCGTTTAGAACGTTCTGGACGTGGATCACATAAGCGCATGGCGCCGACTGTAGGATCAGGGTGCAGATGGCCTTGCGGGCCGCCATCCCGACATCGAACTCGTTAGGGAGGACCAGTGGGCAGACATTCATACATTTGCCGCAGCGCGCACACGGATCCGTCACGAAACGGGCCCCCTGACGGATGGTCGCCTCAAAGCTCCCCGCACGGCCCTCCACCTGCTCCACCTCGGCCGGGGTGAGCGCCTCAATGTTATGGACGCAGGCGTTCTCTTTGCTAGGCGCGATCTCTGGGTAGCGATCGCCCTGCGCGTTCATCCGGCGGGACAGGCGGAGCACCCGCTGGGGACAGAACTCCACATACATCTGACAGCCCTTGCAACGCTCTAGGATAGGGAAAACCTGCCCCCGTGGGATCCGGACCCGGGTCGGGTTCGGGGGATGCTGAGGGTAAGCCCGCCGGGTGGCCCGCTGATCCGCAGCTAGGGCAGCTCCAGGCACAGCACGGCACGATGAGGGCAGGGAGAAACCGGCGATGCGACGGCCCGCAGTCTCATAAGGTCGACGACGCTGGCTCAACGCCCACCTCAAGAAAATGATCACCCCCATTGTAGTAATCTTGACCACCCGATCTCCGCGACTCCCATCACGAAGAGGGAGGGCCAGGCGAATGCCGGGTGAGAACTCGACATTCTTCACCTCAAAAGCGGGCCGTAGATCACTGGAGAAATCCGCGCGCGATTCTATAGTGATTTGTGGAGGCCACTCGATGGCGATTCGGGTTCACCCCAGAAGCCTCGCCGCGGACGTCCAGGGTTCCGCGAAGGGAGAGCTGCGATGGGGGAGATGATCGAAATTCGACGGCCCGGGCGTGGAGGCCAGGGGGTGGCGGCTGCCGCCCAGCTCCTGGCGGAGGCGGCGATGGAGGCTGGCTATTTCGTCCAGGCCCTCCCAGATGACGGGCCCGAACGCAGCGCGGGTGCCCTGGATCCACACGGGGAGGAGCTTCTACGTCGCTGCGGTGAGATAGCTTGAACCCGTTGGGCCATCTTGAGCATGGAGAGGTGTGCGATGTTGGTAGCTCGCGATGTGATGACCCCCAACCCGGTCACTGTGCGGCCCGATGACCTGCTGGGCGTGGCGGTGGAGAAGATGCGCTCCCGCCGATGCCGGCGGCTGCCGGTGGTGGAAGGGGACCGGCTGGTAGGGATCATCACGGATCGGGATGTGCGACTGGCCCTGAATTCCCCCCTGGTGCTCCACGAGCGGCGCTCGGACCAGCTTCTCCGGGAGCATGTGCCAGTGCGGGCCTGCATGACGCCCGATCCTATCGCGGTCTCCCCAGACACTCCGGTGATTGAGGTGGTGCGTCTGATGCGGGATCACAAGTTCGGCGGGATGCCCGTTGTCGAGGGAGACCGTCTGATCGGGATCATCACCGAGACGGATCTCATGGACCTGCTCATCCGGCTCCTGGAGTTCGGGGTGGATGAGATCCCCTGGAGCCGGATGCGACGCCCTGAGAGCGCCTCCACCATCCCGTTCCCATCGGGAGCCCGCTCATTGAGCGCCTCTAGGCAGGCGTGAGCCATCCAGGGATTCCGAAACGGCCATTCTCCGTTGGCGCAGCGCCTATATGGATGCCCTGCGCCGCTTCACGCTTTTCCGGTGATCCACCCTCTCGCTCCCAGCGCTCGGGACCCGAGGGGACTGTTCCTGCGCCCGAATGCTTACATAGCCAGTTCTCAGCCCGGGATGCAAGGGGCAGATGAAGTAAACTGGGAAACGGGCGTTGCTGGAATCCAGAATGCGTGGAGGTCAGGATGCACATCGGGATCCCGAAAGAGCGTCGACCGGAAGAATACCGGGTGAGCCTCACCCCGGCAGGGGTGGAGATGCTGACACAGGCTGGACACACGGTGTGGGTGGAGAGCGGGGGGGGCCTGGGGGCCGGCTTCACGGATGAGGACTACCGCCGCGCGGGCGCCCGGATCGTCTACTCGGGGCCGGAGGTCTACGGACGGGCGGATTTAGTCGTGAAGGTGGCGCGGCCCACTCAGGAGGAGTTCGAATGGCTGCGGGAGGGCCAAGCCCTGATGGGCTTCCTCCATCTCGCCGCTGCCCGTCGGGATAAGATCGATCTGCTCCTCCAGCGGCGGATCACCGCCATCGCCTACGAAACGGTGCAGGCCGACGACGGCAGCCTCCCTATCTTGGCTCCCATCAGCGCTATCGCCGGGCGCATGGCCGCCCATGTCGCTGCCACCCTGCTCCAGAACGACCAAGGCGGTAAAGGGATCCTCCTGGGCGGCGCGCCAGGCGTCCCGCCCGCTGAGGTGGTGATCCTGGGGGCCGGCGTGGTGGGCTCCAACGCCGCCCGGGCCTTCGGCGGCATGGGGGCCAGCGTCTACGTGTTGGACAAAGACATCCGTCGGCTCCAGCGCCTCGAGGAGCTGTGCGGAAGCCACGTTGTCACCATGGTCCTCCACCCCTACAACTTGCGTAAGGTCGTGCGCTTTGCCGATGTGCTGATCGGCGCCGTGCTGGTGCCCGGTGCCCGCACGCCCGTCCTGGTCACCCGAGAGATGGTCCGCACCATGAAGCCCCGCTCCCTGATCATGGATATCTCCATCGATCAAGGTGGGTGCGTCGAGACCAGCCGCCCCACCACCCACCGCGCCCCCATCTTTGTCGAGGAAGGGGTGATCCACTATGCAGTGCCTAACATAACTGGCGTGTTGGGGCGGACCGCCACGTACGCGCTGACGAACGCTCTCTGGCCGTTCCTGGAGGAGATCGCCCGAGTGGGCCTGGAGGAGGCCTTGGATTGGCATCCGGCCCTGGCCCGCGGAGTGAACACTCGCGAGGGCCAGGTGACCCACCCAGAGCTGGCCCGCGTTCTGGAGACAGAGGCTTCTATCCGCCAGAGGTGATCCTCGCCCAGGAGGCATCCGATGTCCTGGATGGAACTCTACCGCGAGAAGCTGATGACTCCGGAGCAAGCCGTCCGCTGCTACATCCGCTCCGGGATGCGGGTGTTCCTCTCGGGCAACTGCGGAGTCCCCCAGCTCCTGTTAGCCGCCTTGGTGGACTACGCCCCTCAGCTCGAGAACGTGGAGATCGTGCAGGTCCTCACCGTGGGCCCCGCGGATTACGTGGCCCCCGGCATGGAGCGGCACATCCGCGTTAACACCCTCTTCATCAGCGACAACGTCCGCCGAGCCGTCCAAGAGGGTCGGGCCGATTTCACCCCATGTTTCCTCTCCGAGATCCCCGGCCTGTTCCGCAGCGGCCGGCTTCCCCTAGATGTAGCCCTCATCCAAGCCTCGCCGCCGGATGAGCACGGCTTCTGCTCCTTTGGGGTGGAGGTGGGGATCACCAAGCCGGCCGCCCAGTCGGCGCGGGTGGTGATCGCCGAGGTCAACGAGCACATGCCCCGTACCCTGGGCGATAGCTTCATCCACATCTCCCGGCTCACCGCTGTCGTCCCTGTCTCCTATCCCCTCCCCGAGGTCCAAATGGCGGAGCGCTCCGAAGTGGCCCGGCGCATCGCCGAGCACATCGCCGCCCTGGTCCCCGACGAGGCCACTCTGCAGACCGGCATCGGGGCCATCCCCGACGCCGTGCTCCAGGCGCTCACCAACCACAGGGACCTGGGGATCCATACGGAGTTGTTCTCCGATGGGATCATTGATGCGGTAGAGAAAGGGGTGATCACAGGGGAGCGGAAAACCCTGCACCCTGGGAAGATCGTGGCGGGCTTCATGCTGGGCACCCGCCGGCTCTACGAGTTCGTCCACGACAACCCGATCTTTGAGCTGCACCCCACCGATTACGTGAACGACCCCTTCATCATCGCTCAGAACGAGCGCATGGTGGCCATCAACTCCGCCATCGAGGTGGATCTCACCGGACAGGTCTGTGCAGACAGCATCGGCCATCTCTTTTACAGCGGGGTGGGGGGGCAGCTGGATTTTATCTACGGCGCCTCCCGATCCCGCGGGGGGCTGCCCATCATCGCCCTGCCCAGCACCGCGCGCCTGAAGGATGGAACGGTGATCAGCCGCATCGTGCCCGCCCTCAAGCCCGGCGCCGGCGTCACCACCACCCGCAACCATGTGCGCTTCGTGGTCACCGAGTGGGGGGTGGCAGATCTCTACGGGAAGACCATCCGCCAGCGCGCCCGTGCCCTGATTGAGATTGCCCATCCAGACTTCCGTGAGGAGCTGGAGCGCGCCGCCTACGAGCTGCGTTATCTGCGGGGGGATCAATGACCCGGCAGCGCGCTTCTCCAACCTGCAATCCGGATGAAAGAACAGGATGAGCAACCCGCTCCCCGATGGGGTATCCCTTCTTAGCAAGGGGAGGTCCGGGGGATCCCCTTGCGCGTCCTGGGGGAACGGGCGCTCCGATTGCCTTTGTCTCAAAAGATCCTGATCGCCGACACCCTCCTGGTCACGGCCCCAGCCGTGACCGGCGCCGCCCTGCACTTCCAGGCGGGCCACCCGCTGTCGATGGAGGCTTACTACTGCCGGCACTACGCCTGCATCCTGATCTTCGCAACGGGGGACGGCGCTGAGCGCGCTGATCGAAGGCTCCCTGCTGCGCTGGGCCCCTCGTCTCCTGCTGCGACGCCTAAACGGCACGGCTGGTGGAGGCCTTCCACCAGAAGGTGGAAACCATCGTCAGCAACAGCGAGCGCCTGCGCTGGCTTTCCCAGCAGATCTTGCGAGCTGAGGAGAAGGAACGAGCGCGGATCGCGCGGGAATTGCATGATGAGGCCGCTTCGCGGCCGACCTCTCTGCTCATCCGGCAGTCCTGCTCCTTCGCAACCCAACCTGCCCCCGGAGATGCGCCCGCAGGCAGAGAAGCTCCGGCGGGTGACCGCCGCTTGGGAGCATCTCCGTCGGATCGCCACGGAGCTCCGCCCTATCATCCTGCAAGATCTGTGGCCCGCGGAAGCACTGCGATGGCAGATAGAGGGTTTCCAGAAACAGACCGGGCTCCCGGTCGCCCTCCAGATCCAAGGGCGGATCGAATGGCTGCCCCGCCAGGTGGGACTGGTCCTTTGTTGGGTTGCCCAAGAAGCCCTGACCAACATCGCTCGGCACGCCCGGGCCACCTGCATGGAGATCGCATTCTGGTATATCTTAGAGCGGGCGGACGACACCCTGAAAGTGGGCGGCAAGCGCCTGGGCCCGGCGGAGATAGAGTCTGTGCTGGTAGAACACGCCGCCGTCACCGGGGCAGCGGTGATCGGCGTCCCGGACGAGATCAAGGGGGAGACCCCTGTGGCCCGCGTGATCCCGCGGCCCGGTTACCGAGCCCAGTGAGGAGCTGCGGACGGCGCTAATGGAGCACGTGGCCCAGCGGATGGGCAAAGCCCCGGCGCCGAAAGAGGCGCGCCTCGTCCGGGACATCCCCAAGACCCGCCATGCCGAGCGGATGCGCCGGGTCGTCCGCGCGGTCTGCCTGGAGCGCGACCGAGGGATCTCTCCGCCGTGGAGGACCCGCAGGCCGTCAACGAGATCCGCCAGGCCCGATAAGACAACTGCCCGACCGTACAGAGGAGCAGGGCTCGTGCGCGCGCGTACCCTGTGGGAGAGCTTCGGCTTCGCTTTCGCCGGGCTGCGCTACGCCTGGCGGACCCAGCGGAACCTGCGGATCCATGGGGCGATCACGGCCCTGGTGATCGCCCTCGCCGGGCTGCTCGGGTTCGATCCCCTCCGCTGGGCCGTCCTCCTGCTCACCATCGCCATGGTGTGGACGGCAGAGCTGCTCAACACCGCCCTCGAGGCGGTGGTGGATCTCATTAGCCCCACGTTTCATCCGATGGCCCGGATCGCCAAGGACGTGTCGGCAGGGATGGTCCTGCTGTGCGCCATCGCTGCTGTGCTGATCGGCCTGGCCCTCTTCGGCCCGCCCCTGTGGGCCCTGAGCGCCCGCCTTCGCTGACCTGCTGCTGGGAGCCTCACCGATGGGGAGACCGCGCCTTCCCGCCGCGCCAGCGGCCCTCCCGCCCCAAAGGGAGGAGAAGGCTTCCGCTGCCTCGGGCTTCTCATTTCCCGCGCGCCTTCACGTCTTAGGGATCGGGCTCCTCCTTTTGATGATCCTCTTCGCCTTGTATATACCGGTCCTCCGCGTCGGCTTTTTCTCTGACGACCTGCTCCTAACTGTGATCGCCCCCCGGGATCCTGTTGCGCTGTTCCAGAGCGCAGAGGGGCTCCTGCACTACCGGCCCCTCTCGATGTCTCTCTTCTGGCTCATCTGGCGGGCCTTCGGTTTTCAGGGGGCGATCTTTCATTTCTTCACATTGAGCGTTTATCTGTTGAATGTCTCCCTGCTCTATCCGCTCCTGCGGCGGCTCAGCATCCCTCGGGCTCCGGCGTGGAGCGCCACGGCGCTCTTCGGGCTGCTTCCCTTTGCTCACGAAGCCATTGCCTTCGTGATGGGATCCGTGCACAGCTTCGCGCTCGTCTGGATGCTGAGCGCCACCGCCCTCGCCCTCCGGCCGGGTCGGCCCCCTCAGTGGGGACGCTCCCTCCTCGCCCTGGGGGCGTATCTGGCCGCCATCCTCTCCCATGAGACCGGCATCGTCTGGCCCGCCCTGCTGCTCCTGCTGGAGCGATGGCGTCCGGGACGGTTCCCGGGCCTCCGCTCCCTGATCCTCGCTGGCTTCGCTTTGGGGGCCGGCTACATGCTCTTCTGGTGGACCCGTCCGCGGGGCGATCCGGGGGTGTTGGCACAGCCCATCTTCACCCTGGAAAGCAGCCTCTATGCCGTTCAGGGCTGGCTGCATCCCCTGGGGCCGGCGCTCCGGCCGCTATGGGAAGCCCTCTTCGGGCCACGGCCGATCCTCCTGCGGGCGCTGCGGCCGGGGGACTGGGCCTTCCTGGGCCTGGGGCTGGGAGTGACCGCAGCGATGATGGCCATCGCCCGGCCTCGCGGGCTGGTCGCCCTGGGGCTGGGATGGTTCGCCATCAGCATCGCCCCATCCCTGCTGTTCTGGGGCCCAGCCTCCGGGATGATGAACTATCCGCGGATGCTGGTGATCCCTGGCGTGGGCAGCGCCATGGCCTGGGCCGCGGTCGTGGAGGGCGCACGGCGGCGCGGGGCTGTCGGATGCAGGCTGGCAGGGGCGGGTCTGGGCGTCACGCTCCTTGTTTCCATCCTCGTCACCGTTGCCTCGCTGGGGTATTACCTGGATGCCACGCGTATCCTCCAGGGGATGGCTGTGGCGGCCCGGGAGGCAGGGAACCGCCCCATCCTCTACGTCAACCTGCCCTACAACGTGGGCTACCGCTGGTTCCGTGCTCGTTTCTACCCGTATCCCTATGGGGGCGCGGGGGCCGTGCTCGTCACCGACGAGCGAAGCCTGGCCGGGTATATCCGACTGAACGGAGGGCCGGATCTCACAGACTGGCCGCTGGGAAGGGCGGAGAGCCGGCACTTAGAGGCCCTCTATCCCAATTGGTTCATCCCCGCTCCCCCTATTGACTTCCATGGCCTGCGGGACGCTCTAAAGGATCACGCGGTGTATGTGTTCCGAGAGGACCTCACCTGGGTCCCCCTGTATGAAATCTGGCAGGTTCAGGGGACGTCCGATAGGAAGCAGGCGGAGGCGCTTTCCCTGGAGATCCTGGATCCTACCCCGCGCTTCGATGAGCGGATCGCGCTGCGCGGCTGGCGGATCGACAGGGAGGCTGGGGAGCTGATCCTGGCCTGGGAAGCCCTCGCCCCGCCGGAGCGCCGGTGGCATGTGTTCGTCCATTTGCTGGACGAGAAGGGGGGGCTCCTCGGGCAGGCCGACGGGCCCATGGCCGGTGGGCTGGCGCCCACCGATGCGTGGCGGACCGGGGATTGGGTGATCGACCGCCGCCCACTCCCGAAGGAGGTCCAGCCAGCCGCCCTGCGCCTCGGCCTCTACGATCTGACCAGCGGGGAGCGGGCAACGGTGGAATGGGAAGGGCTCAGGCCCCCGGACCGATACGTGGTCCTTCCGGCTTCTCGATGAGATCGAGGCGCTTCACCACATCCCCCACTCCGCCAGGGCATCCTCCTCCATCATGGAAGGATCCCACATCTCCATGCTTAGGGTGACCTTCGTTGGCTGGCCGGTCACCTGTTCCGTCACATAACGCACCTGTTCCATCAGGTAAGGGCCGGCAGGACAGAACGGGGTGGTGAGGATCATGGTGATCTGCACCAGATCCGGCTGAACCTCGATGTTGCGGATCAGACCCAGGGAGACCACATTCATCCCGATCTCCGGATCCATCACGGTGCGGAGGGCCTCGCGGATCTTCTGGATCAGCTCCTCCTGCGGAGATCCGGCGGTGGGAGTGGACGGGGGAGCCATCTCGTTCTCTGGCATCCGAGACCTCCTCCATATGGAATATTTGTCGGCGGGGGCGGGGAACTGGGTCTAGACGGCAGAGAGCGCTCTTCCCACCCTCGGCCTCACGCGGCAGAGGGATTAGGAGGGCTCCTCGCTCTGGAGGCTGGGGGACGAGGGATCGGTGGTTCGGATGACGAAGGTGCAGCACAGATCCCCGCTCAGAATGCAGCTGGAACGCTCCACGTCCGCCTCTAGGGTGAGAGCGATCAGGGCTCGATCCAGATCACATACCTCGGGATGATGATGGACCACGTAATTGTAAGGGCAGTTGTATTGATGGAGGCGGAGCTCGTTGCCCAGGCGCTCCCAGCGGGCCAGGAAGCCTTCCTCCCCCAGCAGCTCCACGAGGGCCTCCAGTTTCGCCTCCAGGGTCCGGCAGGCCCGCACCCGCTCGCCGTGCTCCACTGCAATCTCCTGCGCCATAGCAATGAAGAGGCGATGGATCTCCTCCTCAGGGAGACGGGATTTGAGCTCGTTGAGCAGACGGGCGGCCAGGCGGTGGTAACCCTGGGGGAACTGGGAGAGGGCCTCCTCCCGCAGAAAGAACACCAGCCGCGGCCGGCCCACCCCCCGCCGCTCCACCTGTGCATCCACCAGCCCCTGACGCTGCAGGATGTTCAGGTGATAATGGACAGTGACCGGCGTCAGCCCCAGTGCCTTCGCAAGCTGCGCCGCCGTCATCCGCCCCTGTTCTTTTAAGCGCCGCAGGATCTGCTGTCGGGTCTGGTTCATCGATTGCCCACCTTCCCCGAGCGTCCGAAGGAACCCGCCTTGCGACGAGCCCACCTCGTCCCTATCTTAACCGGTTTCCCGGCCGCTGTCAATTTTGCTGATTTTTATGAAAAGTATTGACAAAAACGGATAGGCGTGGTAGAATGAAGCCTGAGCCTACCCGCGAGGAGGAGGGCGATGGAGGACGCGCTGATCATCCGGGATCTCCACGTCAATGTGGAAGGCAAGCCGGTCCTGCAGGGGGTGGATCTGGTGGTGCGCAGGGGGGAGATCCACGCCTTGATGGGCCCGAACGGTTCCGGCAAGACCACCCTGGCCTATGTCCTGATGGGACA
>JAGHYO010000048.1 GCA_017743605.1 Thermoflexus sp.
GCCATCCCAGGGACAGGACGCCCAATCCGATGACGAGCCCGATGGGGCCGACCCAGAAACCCCTGAGGCGCGTGATAGGACTGATGATTTGCAGGTTCATGGCCACTCTCCGTTGCGAATCGAGATCGCAAGCAATGGTCTACCCCTGTCATGGCGGGGCGGCTGGAGCCGCCGAAGCGATCCCCCTGTAGACCAGGGGGTCGCTTTGCCCACGCTTCGTTTGCAGGCAGTAACGCACCGGTAAGTCGATGTCTGTGCTCTGAGCGGAGTTACCGGCGTTGTCGCTGGCAAGGACGACGATGTTAATCATGCCGCCATAAACATTGAAGAAGAAGGTATAGGCCTCGCTGCCGACATTCGGGCGAGGTTTAAGTTTCCGTTCAACATCAAAGTGGCTCTGAGGCCCGGGGAGCCGGCTAAACCGGCCGGCGTCCCCGTAGCGTCCGAACGAGCAAGCCCACGCTGACCACCCCGAGCACTATCACAACGGCCAGGAACAGCAGCTCCCATCGGACTCCGACTTGGCTTGTGCAGGGAGCGATCTGCAGCGCGTGCACGGGGCCGAGCCGTTGCTGACCCTCAGCGTCCAGAGCGATCGCCCGCAAGTGCCATGTTCCGGTTGGGGTGTCTGGAGCGAGTTCGAAGCGCACGGTGTAAACCCCCTCCCCGGCGGGCTCAGGCTCGCTGACCGGCGGCGAGGCGTCGCCAGCCTCAGCCGGCGGGAGCCATAACAACAGCAAGTTGTCGAGGCGCGGCTGCGAAGGGTCGATCCGCACGGTCAGATCCAGCGCCGAAGCCCCACAGGGCGGCAGACGCACGGCCGCCGGCAGGCCTTCTAAGGTGGCCTCCAGGGGCAGGGCGGCCGGGGGCTCAGGCATGGGGCGTTCGATCACCGTAATGTGCACCCTGGCCTCGGCCTTCTGGCCGGCCGAATCGGTTGCCCGCACGGTGAAGGTGTGTTCTCCTGGCGGCAGGCCCTCCAGTTCCAGGCGTGATCCCTGTCCCATGAGCTGGCCGGTCTCATCCTCCCACACCACCTGCTGGCCATCGAGAACGCCATCCTCGAAGTCAATCGCCGTGGCGTCCAAGACCAGGAGGTCTCGGCTGCCTACCAGGGCTCCCTCTTTGGGGTGCACGATGGCTACCTGCGGAGCGGCATCCGGCAGGCTGAAGGGACCCCACCTGGCGGTCACCGTGTGGAAGCCATCGCTGGCAGTAACCTGCAGGTAGAGGTTCTGACCGCCGGGGAAGGCGCTCGGATCGAGCTCGTAGACCGGCTGGCGCAGGCCGATGGCGAAGGTCTTGTAGGTGGCGCCTCCATCGCGAGAGAAGGCCAGGTTGAAGGTAAGCTCATCCCCATCAGGGTCCGTCGCCTCCCAGCGCAGGGAGAGGGGACGATCGCGGGGGATCAGCCCTTCCGGAAGAGGGGCGATATCCAGTTGTGGCGGGGAAGCGCTCACCCAGCGCTCCAGGAGAACCGCCTGGTGGTGCATGATCCGCAGCCGCACGGCTTCTTGGGGGAAAGGGAGCACCAGGCTGAAGGAGTCTCGATCCTTCCTCAAGATCTCATCGCCAGGGCCACAGTCGTGGCACTCCTCGGTGAAGCTCACCGCAAAGGGGACAGCCACCAGGATATTGCCGTTGGCATCGAGTAGTTCCACCCGGTAGTCCCCCTGCGCCTCCGGCAGGCTCACGGCGGCGGCCTCCAGGGCGTAGGACACGTCCAGGGAGACTTCGTCGGCGGAGGTGACGGTGCCGGCGACGAGCAGCGCCCTCTGGCTGGCCGCTTGCGCCGCAAGCCCGGGGCCGGCGGATGCCAGCCGGACACCGATCGCTGAGGGCTCGGCGGCCCAGATCCAGCGGGTGCGGCGGCCCTCCTCGAACAGCTGCCGAAAGTACCGCCCGCTGAGGAAGTTCGCCCGTGGCGGCCAACTGACGGTAGGGAACATCAGATTGCGTGTATCGGTCATGCTAATCCAGGACCATACGCTCGTGTTCAGGGCTCCCCCGGGGAACCGAAGTGGTGCATCATGGGAAAGTCCCCAGAAGTGGCCAATTTCGTGGGGGACGGCCATGAACCCCGGGCTAGCCCAGCACACCCCCCCACGTCCGCAGTTACCCACCAAATCGGGCGCGGCGAGCGTCGAGGAGGGGATCAGGGCGGTGGTGACCATGCCGGGCCGGCCGCTGCGGGCAGCGTCGTCGCGCATGAGCCGCCGCGCCTGGTCGCGTATGTACCCCCACAGGTTATCCCTGCGGCGGGTGGCCGGAGTCCATGTGGACTCGCCCGAGTCGGGTTGGCAGTCCCCAGCGGGCCCGACCTCGAGAAAGTCCACGAAGGCATCGCCGGGCGAGAAGCGCCATCGGTTGCGGACGTCGCGGAGATAGTCATACCACTGGCGGGTATCCTGATCGTAGAACGAGCGCACGAAGTTGGCCATTTCGTTCTCGGTGATCGCCCCGTCGTCGTTCGAATCCTCCGGGCGTCCCCAGTCGCCCAGCAGGCCACCGAAGGGGATCCGCACGCTATCGAAGTCGAAGCGGCCGTCGCCGTCATTGTCCACCAGCACCTTCAGCATCGGGTCGTTGTCGTCGATCCTCCCGTCGTTGTTGCAATCAACGACGCGCTGGAGGTCCACTCGGAGCCTAAGGCGCCCGGTGCGATTGTCATCTTGGACGAAGTCCCAGGTGAAGTCATATGGGCCGGAGGAGGACCCGGGGGGGCGGCCGCGCGGCAAACGCAGGGGCTCAGGACCTATCCGGGGCACAATGGTGGTCACCGGAAAGATGCGTTCGGCGTTGTCCACTTCGGCTAAAAGTGTGAACCGGAGGTCCCCGTCTATCCTCTCAACAAACATGTAATACTGATACATGGGGGGCATCTCGTGGAAGGTTGCCGTCCCCAGTCGCTGGCGATGCACCACCGATCCCGCCCAGTAATACACAAGCTCGAATTGCGCCGTGCCAGGTGCGATGTGGGGGCCGGGCAGGAGGAAGTACATCGTATCCACTCCGCCGAAAGGCCGGCCCTCCTCGAAATAGGAGCCGGCTCGGTGCCGCGCGCGGTAGACCTGCCGGCTGCCGTCCCCGTAGGTGACGTGCAGCTCCACCGGGTGGACGGCGGCCGGGGTAGCGCCAAAGAGACCGGCACCGATCACCACATCCAGACGCAGGGCGGCGTTCTTGCCGGCCACCAAGTAGTCCGGGAAAGTGAACCCCCCGCTACTCCACACCATGCGGTGATCGAACACCCCGTGCTGGGTGAGATAGCCCCGTATCACAGCGAAGACATCAGGCCGGGTGCTGGGCGTGGGCGTAGGAGCGCGTGTTGGCGTTCGGGTGGGCGTCGGGGTGGGATCGGCGAACACGGTGATAGAGTGGGACCCCGCCTCCGTCTCGTAGGCGCAGGACCGAGGGCCCAGGGACGCCCGAATGGTATTTGCCCCGGTCCATAAGAAGGTACCTGCCGAGAAGGTGAAGCGGGTGGGGTCGGCCGGATCTCGAGTGAGCCCAATTGGCAAAGGCGAAGAATTCTGGTCCCAATTCAATAACAACCTCGCGCCGTGCCCGAGATAGACTCCCACCGGCCACCGGCTGTGGATCAGCTCACCCTCGACCTGCACCCAACCGCTCAGTCTGGCGCCGTTGGCCGGAGAGGTGATGCGGATGGTATCGCGGCAGACTCCCTCCTCCGCTTCGCCGTCCACATAGAACAGGTTGTCAAAGTAGATTTCGGCGGGTCCCCTCGCGCTTTCGGCGAAGAAGCGGACATAGGCGATGTCGGGGGCGACGACCATCAGACAATGCACAAAGGGGCTCCGCTCGGGACCGACCGTCACCGAGGCGCTGGCCACCTCCCGGCCGAGCGGGTTGTAAGCCCGCAGGGTGACAGTGACCGCATACCCATAGTACCCATCGGGAAGGCCCACGAACATGCCCATCATCCTCCACACGCCGGAGCGTCGTCGTGGTGCGACCGCCAGGTCAAAATAGGGGGAGGTTGTGCCAACGACGTAGCGGTTACTGTCCTCCCTTGACGTTCTGATCTCGAGATTCCTATCGGGCCATATGATTGCCCTGTAGTAGTTAAGGCTAGGCCGTTCGAAGTCGATCACCGTTGCGCCGTCAGGAATGCGGGCGCATGTCCCGCTCTCGGGCGTGGGGGTAGGACTGGCTGTCGGCGTTGGCGTTCGGGTGGGAGTGCGCGTAGGAGTGCGCGTAGGAGCGCGTGTGGGCGACGGGGTAACCGTTGGGGTCTCCGTGGGCGACGGGGTAGCCGTCGGGGTCTCCGTAGGCGCCGTCGGCGTGTTCGTGGGCGGAGCGGTGACGATGAACGGTGTAGAAACACAATATACAAATTGGCCGTCGAAGCCCTCGCAGGCGATGAATTTGTGTTCGCCGGGCGGGGCATCCGGCGGCACATATACCGTCGTTTTCCAGTCGCCGTTAGGGGGGGTAGGCGTAAAGGTTCCCAGCGGCTTCCCGTCCAGGGTGTCCCAAAAAATCAGATGGCTGGGGTATTGAAGGGACCAGCCGCTTCCGAAAAGCTCGACAGGGCTTCCAGCCGGGCCGGAGGTCGGACTGGCGCCCAGGGTTCCGCCATTGGAGGCCAGGGCGGCGCTGGGCATCAGCATCATCAGGATGGCGAGGGCCAGGCAGAGTGCCAGCCCCCGCCGAGGCCCTCGGGGGGCGTTTCCCTTTCCTCCGGGCGCGGGGGAGGGGGCCGCTGGGAAGCGAATGGGAAGCCGGATGCGGGAAAACTGGTTCATGGCTTCGCCTCCTCGGTCAGGCGCGGGCGGAGATTTCATACGCCGCGCGCAGGCCCGATTCAATGGCGCCCTGGATCCAGGCATGGCAGAGCGAGGTGTGTTCCCCGGCGAAGTGGATGCGGCCCTCGGGGGCCACGATGGAGTCATGCAGCAGGGTCTGCTGGCCGGGATCGAACAGGGCGAAGGCGCCGCCGGCGAATTCATCATCGTGCCACATCCAGGAAGCGCCGGCCTCGAATTCCTCCAGCACCTGCGGATGGATCAGGGCCACGTTTTCCAGGGCCTGCTCGATGCGATCCGCCGGGGAAAGCGACCCCCAACGCTGGGCATCCTCCGACCAGGTATAGGAGGCCAGGAGGACGCCGCGCCCCGTCTCGCGGCCGTGATCGGGATAGTAGAGATTGCGGATGGGCAGATCGGTGATCGTCCCGCCGCCGAAGATCCCGTCGTCTTCCTCCCAGAAGCGGCGGCGGCACTGGAAGAAGATCTTGGCCGCGGCATCGTAATGCAGCTGGCGGATGGCCCGCTGTTTGGCTCGGGAGAACGGCTGGAGGATCTCGATGTGCCGCAGGACCGGGAAGGGGATGGTCAGAATGGCGTAATCCCCTTTCTCGCTGAAGCGCCCGGCCCGGGTCTGGAAATGCGCGGTCACGTCCTCTGGGGATTGGTCGATGGCGATGACCCTGGCCCCAAAACGGATATCGTCCATCAGTTCCGGCAGGAAAGCGCGGGGCAGGGCGTCCATGCCGCCTTCCAGTTCGATCATGTCGGTGTAGTAATGCCCGGCCTCCTCACGAAACAGTTCCAGGAAGGACGAATTCATGAGCGCCTCCTGGTTCATCAACAGACCGAACATCTCGATCATGCCCTCCGACCACCCGTCCCGCTCCAGGAATTCGCGGATCGAGTATTCGTCATAACGGGCGACGATCTGCTCCCAGGCGGCCTCGCCTTCCTTTTCCAGCAGGTCTAGCAGGGGCCGGATGGCCTTCTTCCACATTGCGGCCGCGGTCCGGCCGCGCTCGTGGGGCGCCACGTCGAAACCGAGCCGATCGGGGTGGGCGTTGGCCTCGGCCAGGCGCAGTTTCCGACCGCCGACATACACCCAGGCGTTGGGGTTGTCCATCGTGAAATCCCGGGTCTTCAGCCCGAATTTTTGGATGTAGGCCATCGTCAGGCGATGCGCGCGGGGGATGCGCATGGCGCCGGCTTCGGCATACAGGCCGTGCGTGAACGGCTCCCGCAGCGTGTAGATGCGCCCGCCCACGCGCGGGCGCGCCTCCAGCAGCACCGGCCGATGCCCGGCGCGCTTCAGCTCGTAGGCGGCCACCAGCCCGGCCATGCCCGCCCCCACGATCACCACCTTTCGCGGGTGGCCGGTGGGCGGCAACCCTTTCTCGATGAGCGTGAGAGGATCGAACCGGGTCATTCGCCCTCCCGATAGCGTGACGCTTACGGTTTCCCCCGCTCGGTTTCAGCTGGCGCTTCCCCGCGCGTCAGCAGGTCCCACAGTTCTTCGGCCGATTTGAAGAACCATTGCCGGCGGCCATCGAGCGAGCGCAACACACCCCGCCACTCGCCCGGCGCAGCCAGCTCGCTCGGCTCCTGCCAGATGCGCACGATGTAGGTGATTTGACGTCGTTTTATGTTCACGTCAGGGTGCCAGGATGCTATGAACCTGAGAGGCGCGGCGGGTTCCCGCTGCGCTTCCTGCTCCACACAGCGATAGGGCGGTCATTGGAGACGCCTCCTAAGCCACCGCCGGGATTCCAGCTCCTCAGGGAATGGTGTAAGAGAGCAGGACGATCTCCGTCACTCCCGCGTCGCTCGATCCCCTCGTTTTCACCCACCCGACCCCCCGCGCATACCAGGACGCGTTCGTCTCCGTCATCGAAAAAGCCGGAACGCCGGAGAAGGAAAGGTCCATCTTATGCGAGCAGTCCACCCGCAGGGCTTCAAAGTCCCCGGCCGGCACGCTCACCCGCTCCATGCCAACGGCTTTGCAAGACCGATCCATCACCCCGCGCACTTCGATGCTCTGGCCTTCCCGCTCAAACCGGCCCGCCAGCGCAATGTTCTGCCTCCACTCCATGCCCGGCCGGGGATCCGCCGGGAACGTGAGGCCCGTGTTGGATTCCACGGTAAAGTTCATCTGCATGCCCGCCGCAGCTACAGACGGACCGGGGGCAGGCGTCAGGCTGATGAGATTGCCCTCCCGACACTCCCAACTCCCCCGGCGGGTGACACCGGCGCTGAAGACGTCCTGATCGTCGAAGCCGTTTTCGCGGACGTTGACAATCGAGCGGGTGAACGTGTCGCCCCCGGGGCCGCTCATCTGATACGTCCAGGAGGCGCCCGCCACCACCGGGTGGTAGGGGTTCTGGCACGGGCCGGCGGCAGGCGCAGGGGGAACCGGCGTGGCGGTGGGCGAAGGCCGGGCCGTCGGTTCCGGGGCGGGCGTGGCGGGGCCCCCGGCGACGGCCCGAACCGTCGGCGTAGCGGAGACCTCGGCGGTCGGTGCGCGGCCCGACGAGCAGGCCGACAGAATCAGGACCACAGCCGTCAGGGCCAGACGGATGATCTTCATCGTCTTCCTCCTTAGGTCAGCTAAGCACATCATTGGGCGGATGCATCCGCTCAAGGAGCAAAGGCGCACTTCCAGGAACCTTTGAGCCGCCCATCATCCGACTGAAATACGCCAGAGAGACCGTCCCCCGTGTAGGTCGCGCTCCCCTGCAATCGATAAGTTTGCTCCCTCCCTGTCGGATCGTCTGTCGTGATGGTGATCGTCACCGGCAGAGGCGTTCCCACCGCTGCGTTCTGTTCGGAGGTCATTTCAAACATCTTTACGGGTGTGAGTTTATTCGGAGGTGTAGCGGCATAGAAACTCACCATAAAAAATAATTTGTCAGGCGTAGAACATGTCGCAAAGCCCCCAAGCAGAGTCCCTTTAAGGTCTTCCAGCCTGATCACCCCGGCGAATGGAGCGGGGCTTTCAATGGTGAGTTGGAAATCGCTTAAGGCGCCTGACGGGGGCGTGGTGGTGGAGGCGGGGCGATCGGCAGGGGCCTCCTCCCTCGGCATGGGGGTTGACCCCGACGTGGGTTCCTCCGTTGGGGTGGCGAAGACCCCGGCGGTCGGTTCGCGGCCCGACGAACAGGCCGACAACATCAGGGCTACGGTGATCAGGGCCATACCAGCGATTTTCATCGTGTTCCTCTCTCGCAAGTTAAGTGTGCAGGTGAGAAATCGGCTCATTTGTCGCTGGGGTGGGCAAGCGGCTCTTGCCGGCAACGAGGGCGGCGGCCTTTTCGCCCAGCTCCCGAAATCGGGCCGAGATCGAATTCAGGCGCTCCGCCCACTCCGGACTCGGCCTCTGGCCTTCGATGGCCTTGAAGTAGACCTGCACGATGCAGGTCATCACGAAGGGATCCACCAGCGCGGCCTTCAGCGCGTATGCGGCGACGATGGCGAGGATCAACAGCCAGAAACCGGCCAGACCGGGTATCCAGGCCACGAGGGTGGCAACCGGCGCAATCGCCAGAAGAAAGATCCCAAAGGACAATATCCAGGCGAAGATGGCGAGCGATACCACGTTTTTGAGCAACATCCGGTAGTTCTGGGCGTAGAGGATCACGCCGTCCCGGGCGCCGGCCCAGGGATTCTCTGAGTGGGTGCGGATGATGTAGGCGAGGATCGCCTCGTCCACGTAGGCGAGCGAGAGATGGATCACTGCAGTAACGAACTTCATCCCGGTGGTCAGTCCGGGGATGGGCAGGGAGCCGCTGAGGGTCAGAACGGTCCTGTTGAACGCACGGAGGATGCCCTGGATCATCCGGTCGACGCCGAACAGCACCGATGCCTCCACGAAGCGAGCCTTGACGATCTGGGCGCCGTAAGCGATCTGACCCTTCCCCTCCGGGATCGGCCGATCGTCGAGCAGGTGCACCAGCACCGCGATGTGGCCGGCCTTGACGATATACAGCAGATACTCGCGAGCAAAGTACAGCGCCCCTGAAACGACGCTAAAGCCGACCAATCCGCCCCAAAACGCTCCGCTTCCCGCCCCATCCGCATCTTGAAGGATGCGGCCCAGCATGTATCCAATGCCAGCGCCGCCACCGGTGGCCGCTATATACGCGAGCGTGATGCCGAAGTAGATAGCGAGACGAAACCCGATGAACGGGAGGGTGCGAAGCATCAGGCTGAAGGTCTTGCCGATGTCAAAATCCCACATGATGCCCTCTCGTCTTTTAATCCGTGGCGAGATCAGCTCGGATGGATGGTTGAGCGCCTGTTCATCAGCCGCGATGGGTGAGATCGGATGCAGGAAGGCGGCCGGATGCATCGCCTCTGCGGACAGAGCCCGGGCGTCCGGCATGATCGCCCTGATTGTCCGGGGGAAGCGTCCTCCAAACGTCCTCAAAGCGTCCCCGGGGGAACGGCCTGCCCGGCCTTGTCATGGCGAGAGAAGCGCTTCGGGGGCTTCACCCGCCTTGCGAGGGCGGGGGATGGGGGCGAAGGGATCCGGGGCGCTCAAAGGCAAGCGAGAAGGATGGGGCGCAGGGAGGAGTCGGGGTCCAGCGCCAGGTGAAGGGGAGCATAGGCGCTTTCAGCCAGGGCGCGCAGCTCGGCGCGGCAAGCTTGCGCCGGTTCGGCCTGATGGAGCGCCTCATAGAGGCGGAACAACATCATCAGGCTTTCGCCCATCAACGGTTGGTCCGGGCAGGCGCGCGCCAGGTTCAGGGCGCGCTGCGCGGCGGCCAGGGCTTCGGCGGGGTTCCCCTGCCTCTCCAGGTAAGCTGTTCGGACCAGGCTGGCCCGCGCCTGCTGGGGAACTTCGCCGGAGGCCCGCGCCGCCTCCGACAGGCCCTCGAACAGCGTCCAGTCGGGCGTCCCGCCCTGGGCCTGGGCCATCAGCGCCTCCAGCTGCGCCTGCTGAACGAACTGCGGCACGCCGCTGGCCTGCGCCGCCTGGAGGGCGCGCCGACAGGCCCCCAGCGCTGATTCCCATCGGCCCAACAGTCGCCACAACCCGGCGCGCGCCAGGCCGGTCAAAAACACCACGGGGTGCAGCTCGAGGCCGGCGGCCTCGGCTTCCAGCCCTGTTAGCGAATCGGCAGGGGCGCGCCCCTGCGCCAGGTCGGTGAGGGCCAGGTAGGCGCGCAGCAGCAGCTGCCCATACTTGCTTTCCACTTGTCGAGCAGCTTCGAATCCCCGCTCAAAATCCTGGCGTGCCTCCTCCAGTCCGCCCATGCGCAGGAGAGCGGCACCGCGCCCGGCGAATTTGACCCACATGTTGGGCTGGTGGGATGCCCCGGCCAGTTCGAGGGCTCGTGAGTAGATGCGAACGGCTTCGCCGTAACGTCCCTGATTGAGGGCGATTTGTCCCAGCATGGTCAGAGCGGCAGACTCTATGCGACGCAAACCGCCCTTGTGGGAGGGTTCGATTGTTTTCGTAAGCATTTCCTGCGCCTGATCGTAGTTCTGCACAAAGACCAGCGCCGTGCCGAGATGCGTCAGGCTTTGGAGGGCCTGGGCAGAGAGGCCGTTGGTGGACTCTTCCAGCGACAGGGCCTCCTGCAGATCCTGGATCGCTTCGTGGAGGTGTCCCATCAACAAGGCGGCCATGCCGCGGACGCTGAGGGCATGGGCGATGGCCGGTTTTTCTCCCAGGGTGCGGGCGATGTCCAGGGACTGGCTGGCGGCCTGATGCGCTTCGGGATAGCGGTCGCAGGTGTGGAGGACGGATGCTTGACGAATCAGGGCGTCGGTATACAGGGAGGGAAATTCGCGGCAGGCGGCGAGAGCGATTTCGATTTGGGACAGCGCTTCGGCTGTCTGGCCACGATGGTGAGCGATCACCCCGCGCTGCAGAGCCGCCCGCGCCCGCAGTTCCCGGCTTTCGCGGGAGGCGGTTTCTTCCCCCAGCAGGGCGACTGCCTGCTCGATGACCTCTTCCGCCTGCTCAAAGGTGCCCAGGTCGGTCAGTTCCTGGGCGTGAACCAGATAGAAGCGTGCCGCTGGAAGGGGTTTTTGGGCCGCCTCGTAATGGGCGGCGATCTCTGCCGCAAACCCGGCGCGCCCGGCATGGACGTTTTCCAGGGCGCGGGCCGCCTGCTCGTGGAGTCGGACCTTGCGATCGAGGGGGATTTCGTCAAGGATGATCTGGTAGATGAGCTGGTGTGGGAACATGTAATCGTCCGGCCCCGACGAGGCTGCATCCAGCACCAGGCCCTGGGCTTGCAGGCCATCCAGCACAGTGGCGCAGGCAGCCGGGGGCCAGCTGAGCAGGGTTTCCAGTTCGCGGTGGGAGAAGGAAAAGCCCAGCACCGCCGCGGCTTCGAGCATCTGCTGCGCCTCGCGATCCAATCGGGTCAGCCGCATCCGGATCGCCTCGCGCAGGGTGAGCGAGGGCCGGCGAGAGAGCTGCTGAGCCTGACGCAGGCTTTCGGCGCCTTCACACAACAGGAGGGGAATCCCACGGGCATAACTGTTGATCTCATCATACAGGGCAGGGGTGAGGGTCTGGCGGCCCAGCAGCTTGTCCAGCAAGAGGCGGGTTTCCTCTTCGGTAAAGGCGCGCAGGGGGATTTCCCGCACGCAGCGGCGGCGACGTAGCTCCCGTTTGAGATCGAGTAACGCGGCAGGCACCCCGGTGGTGCGATGGGTGACCAGGAGCATAAGCGGCACGGTCTGACAGGCGTCGGCCAGGTCCGCCAGTAGTTCGAGGGAGGCGGCGTCCGCCCAGTGGACATCTTCCAGCACCAGCGCCAGTGGCCTTTGCATCGCCAGGAATTGAAGGCCCCGGCGCAGGGCGGCGTGCAGTTCGGCGGCATCGGGCTGGGCAGGGGCGAGCAGGCCGGGGCGCAGCAGGCTCAAATCGGGAACCAGCAGGAGGATGCGACTCAGCCATTCGGGCGAGATCTCGGCGCTGCGCGCCAGCAGGGGTGCGGCGGCCGCAAAAATCTGGCGCCAGGGAGCGTAGGGGTGCGGGAGCGCGCCCCTGGCCAGGGGCGGACAATGTCCCCAAAACACGTGAGGCGACTTTTCGCCGGAGGGTTCGAGGAAACGATAGAATGCCTCGCGCACCAGCGCGGTCTTGCCTACCCCGGCCTCGCCCGAGATGAAGACCATCTGGCCCTGACCATCCCGCAAGGCGGCGAGGAGGGCTTGCAGCTGGGCTAGCTCATGGGCGCGGCCGACGAAATGCGGCTCAGGCGGAATTTTCTTTTGCGGCGCGAGACGCGGCAGGCGGTTATTGAGGATATCGTTGTAGAGGGCCATTATTTCGAGCATGGGCCGGGTGCGCAGATCACGCTCCAGGTCGCGCGCCAGCCTTTGATAGGTAGCGAGCGCAGCGGCGCGGTTGCCCGTAAGCGCCTCCAGCGTCATCTGCAACCGCGCGGCTTCCTCATCCCAGGGGTCCTGGGCGGTCAGCTTGCGTGCCCATCTCAAGGCGCGGGCGAGTTGATTCTGGTCGAGGCAAGCCTGGATCAGCCTTTTCAGCAGATCCAGATAGCGGCTGCGTAGCTCTTCGCGGCGGGCCAGGATGATCTCATCCATGTCCACGCCCGGCGCCAGGTCGCCGGCATACAGGCGGACGATTTCTTCCAGCTCGTCGATGTCGCTGCTTTCGCGCTCAAAGGCGCGCACATCCAGCCAGCAATCCTCCGAATCCGCCCACGAAACGGTCTGCGAGGAGACACGCAAAAACCGTTGGGCAGGAGGAGGGAGCGCGTTACGCAGGAGGTAAAGGTGACGGCGCAGGTTTGCCAGGGCGCCCGCCTCAGTCTCGTCAGGCCAGAGGGAGAACGCCAGCGCTTTGCGCGATAGCGGTTGTCCGCTCTGGAGCAGCAGGCGCACGAACAGCCGCAGCAAACTTTCACGTCGTGGCAGGAGGACGATCTTTCCCCCTATCTCCAGGCGGACTTCGCCCAATAAAAAAATCCGCAGATGCGCTGAGAGCGCGCGCATATCTCGGTCTTTCTGAGATGATAAAACGCCGCCCAGGGGCTGCTCGGGCACAAGGAGGTGGAGACGACGATGATCTGCGCACGAATCTGCATGGGCGGAGAGGACAAGCGCTCCGGCGCAGTGACCTGGCCATGTGCGGCCCGCTGGACCTTGAGGATCAGAAAGCCGCCTATGGGCCTCCCCGTCGAGATCAGGCCTCTGGGTCCGTGCCGTGCTGACCGCCAGAGGTATTTTTGCTAATGCTGATAAAAATATATCCTAAAAAGAGAGGGCTGTCAAGCGGCGATCCTGTGCGGGTGTGTCCTGATTTTGTC
>JAGHYO010000049.1 GCA_017743605.1 Thermoflexus sp.
AGATGTGTATAAGAGACAGCTTCCCCCTAAGCGCCCTTTCGACCATCCCCCCCGGTGTTTCTGTGACGGTGGTGGGCACGGTGGCAGAGCTGTATGGGTTTTCCGCCGGCTGGGCCCTGATCCTGGAGCAGGAAGGGCACCGCCTCCGGGTCTTCATCCCCAGCGCGCAGATGGCGAGCGTCCCCGGCCGGGAGGGGATCTACCCGGGCGCGCAGATCCGGGCCACCGGCGTGCTAACCTTGTATCGAGGGGAGTTGGAGTTGCTTCCCCGCTCCGGCCGCGCCATCCTTGTAGAGAAGGCCGTTCGCCCTGATGCGCCCCCGCGGGCCATCGGGAGCTTAAGCCCGGCGGATCAGAACGTGACGGTGCGCATCGCCGGGCAGGTGGTGGAGCGCACCCGCTTCTCTGCTGGGATCCGGCTGGTGGTGCGGGATGACAGCGGGGCGCTGCCGGTGATCCTATGGGAGAACGTTGCGGCCCTCATCCCGGAGCCCCTTCAAGAACCGGGAGCGAACGTGGAGATCATCGGTCGGGTTCGCCTCTACCGCGGGGAGTTGCAGGTCATCCCCACGGTGCCGTGGGAGGTCCGTTCGCGATGACAGCGTGGCTTCCATCAGCCCCCCCGCCGCCGCGGCCGGGCTTCGGGCTGGCCCTGCGGCCCCGGGCCCGTGGCCTTCTCCTCCTGACGGCCGTGGTCACCCTGGCCGCCCTGATCACCGGTCGATCGATCCTTTACAATTTGGCCTATCTGCTGATCGCTCTCCTCCTCGTCTCCCTGGCCTGGGCCTGGAGCGCGGTGCGGGATCTGGAGATCCGCCGCATGCCCCGGGTTCGTCGCCAGAGCGCGGGCGGGTTCTTCGAGGAGGCCCTGATCCTCCGCAACACCGGCCTCTTCCCCAAGATCTGGCTGGAGATCCGGGATGGATCCAACTTGCCCGGCCATCGGGCCAGCTTCGTCCTGGACAACCTTGGGCCTCGGCAGGAGCGGCTGTGGACAGCGCGGACCCGCTGTCGGCGCCGTGGGCTGTATCGCCTGGGCCCTCTGACGCTGATTAGCACGGATCCCTTCGGCCTGTTCGAGGCCACCCGCCAGCTCGCCGAGACCTCGGAGGTTCTTGTCTACCCGCCAGTGCTCCCCCTTTGGCGGATCAGCCTCCCGGTTGGGCGTTGGCGGAGCAGCGAGACCGCCCGGCGCCGCATCCCCGAGGTGACGCCGAGCGCCGGGGGGGTTCGGGAGTATCAGCCCGGCGATGCCTTCCGTCGCATTCACTGGCCCTCCACCGCGCGGCGGGATCGCCTGATGGTCAAGGAGTTCGATCAGGACCCGGCGGCCGACCTCTGGATCGTGCTAGATATGATGGCGGAGGTTCACGTTCGGCGCCCGCTGCCTGAGGAGGAATGGGACCTCGGAGCTCCCCGCGGGCTCCTTCCTCCTTCGACGGAGGAATATGCGGTTGCCGCTGCAGCTTCCCTGGTCGCCTATTTTCTGAAGCAGAAGCGCGCGGTGGGGCTGCTGGCCCACGGATCCCAGCGCCTGCTCCTGCCGCCCTATCGGGGGGAGGCCCAGCTGGAGCGCATCCTGGAGGGTCTGGCGCTTCTGCGGGCCTATGGGACTCAGCCCTTTCACCACGTGTTGCAGACCCATGCCATGCGCATGGCCCGCGGTGCGGTCCTCATCCTGATCACCCCCTCCGGGGATCCGCGCTGGGCGATCGTGGCCCGGGGCCTGGATGGGCATGGGATCCGGGTGGCCGCAGTGGTGCTGGAGGCCTCCTCCTTTGGGGGAGCGGAGACCAGTTCCCACGTCCTGCCTATCCTGCAGAGCGCTGGCATCCCGGCCGCTGTGATCCGGTTCGGAGAGGCGCTTCCCCTCGCCCTGGAGGCGCTAAGAGCCCCGTAGGCTCAGACCTCCTCCGCGAAGCGAGGGCTGAGGCGGCGGAAGAGGGCGTAGCCGAGGGCCAGGGTGAGGACCGCTGTCGCCAAAGTGCGCAGCAGAAACTCCGGCGCGGTGTAAGTCCCGTAATAAAGCAGGTCGTGATACGAGGCGATGATCGAGGCCATGGGGTTCAGGCGGCGGGTCCAGAGCCAGACGTCCACCGAGAGCCCCAGGATCACCGCTTGGCGCGGCAGGACCGAAATTGGATAGAAGATGGGGGTGAGGAAGAACCAGGCCAGCAGCAACACCTGGAGGATGTGCGCGGTGTCCCGATAGAACACGTTCAGCGCCGCCACCGCGAGGGAGACCCCCGCCGTGAACGCGAGATGGGCCATCAGGGTCACCGGGAGGAGCAGCAGCCATGGGGTCGGGCGGATCCCGGAGATCCAGGCGATGGCAAAGTAGATGGGAAGCGAGATCAGGAAATTGAGGGCGTTGGAGAGGACCACGGCGAGGGGCAGCACCTCCCGAGGGAAATACACCTTGCGGACCAGGGCGGCGTTCGCGGTGACACTCTCCGCCGCCCCTTGTACGGAGACCGCGAAGGCGTTCCAGGCCAGGATGCCGATCAACACGAAGGCGTGAAAGTGGGGAAGGCTGGCCGGCCCCCGGTTCATGACGGTGAACACCACAGTGAACACAGTCATCATCAGCAGGGGGTTCATCCAGGACCAGGCGACCCCCAGGGCGGAGTTCCGGTAGCGGACCTTCAGATCCCGCAGGGTCAGCAACCAGAGCAGATCCCGATATCCCCACAGTTCCTTCCACGCGCGCCCCATCCTTAGCGCTCTCCCGGATGGCGTTTCAAGCTTTCTGAGGTGGAGAGGAAAAGCTCATGCCTGGCGCGCCCCCGGCCCTCAGGGCCGGCCATGGCGCGCTGAGACGCCGAGGCATACATCCGCCGAGGGAGCCTCCCCGCTCGAAGCGCCTCATACAGGGCGAGGAGGGTTCGTCCGGCGGTCTCCCAGCTGTAATGGGCAACTGCACGAGCGCGGAGCCGTCTGCCGCGTTCACGGGACTCCTCTGGGTGCCGGAGGGCATACCGGATCCAGGCCGCAAGGCTCTCTGCATCTCCGAGCTGTGCGTAATAGCCAGCCTCCCCCAGGAACTCCCGGCTCACCGGGGTGTTGAAGGCCACCACGGGCAGGCCGGTGGCCATGTAGTTGAGCAGCTTGCCGCTCCCCTCCGTGGCCGACATCTTGGGGGCCACCGCCACCTCCCCCAAGCGGAGGTAGAGGGGGGCCGCCTCATAGGGCACCTTCCCGGTGAAGGTCGCATGGCCTCCAATCCCCAGGGCCTGCGCCCGGGCTGCATACACCGTTTCTCCTGGGAAGCCCATCACTAGGAAGTGGACTTGAGGGTCGCTCGAAATCACCCGGGCGGCGGCCTCTACGAGCAAATCGGTCCCCTGATAAGGTGCCAGCAGCCCCAGATACACCACTACCCGGCGCCCGGGAGGGATCCCCCATTGGGCCCGCAGGCGCTCCAGCGCCGGCCCCTCTTCAGGCAGCGGAGGCCGGAAGATCTCGGTGTTCACCGCGTCCGGGAAGGCGATCACCCGGTCGGGAGGCACGCCGAACGCTTCGATCAGCAGATGCGCCCCGTGGATGGAGCTGGTGAGGATGAGGTCCGGCTGATGGTCGATCCAGACTTCCAGCCGTCGCATAAAGGGATACCAGGGCCCTTCCGGGTTCAGGAAACGGTGATCGATCATCTCCCCGGTGAGGCTGCCCTGGAAATCGAAGATCAGCGGCGTCCGAAGCAGGGCCCGCAGGGCGGTCCCGATGAGGGCGCCCTCGTGCAGGTGGGCGTGGATCAGGTGCGGTCGCCACCGGAGGGCGGCGACCAAGGCCGTCGCCGAGAGATAGACGTCGAGGGCGATCTTGTGGCGGGAGGAGCCCACCTCATAGTGCGAGCGCCAGGGCAGGGGCGGGGTCCGAACAATCTCCAGCCCGGGCACTTCACGGCCCTTGTGGTAGGTCACAATCCGGACCTGGAGGCCCAGGGCCTGGAGCACCCGCGCCTCCTCCAGGATGCGGACGTGGCATCCGTAGTCGTTGAAGAACGAGGTCGGCGCGATCATCAACACCCGCATTGGGCGCGTCCCTTTTCCAGATGTCTCAGCGCTTGCGTGCTGGGCGCAGGCGATGGAGGCCCGGCGGAGTCTCCGGCGGACCGGCTCCATCGATGGGAACGGATGGGCCGCCCCAGCCCTCACGGCGGGGCTTTGGCCAATCGCTTCGGGTTTGGGCGGCCGCGCGGAAGAGCTTCTCCAGCCCCGCCTCGCCCTCCGCGCTTGCCAGGGCGCCTCGCAGCCCTTCCAGGGTTTCCATCAGGCGATCCGGCCCGTAGAGCAGGGACTGCCGGTTGGCGGCCGCAGCCAGCCGCGCGTTGGGGGCGTCCGGGAGGTCAGCGGTGATCCGGGCGAAGCGCCCCCCGATGGCTTGGGGCGGCTCCCGCCAGGCCAGCGCAGCGGACCACATCGTGAGGAGAGCAGCCCCCGGGAGGGCCGGCAGCTGCTTCAGGGCCGCCATCCAGCCGTCGTGCTCGAAGGGGTCCATGCAGAGCGGCCGGGCGTCCACCCGCTGAGCCAGGCCCGCTGCAGCCTCCGCTGCCCAGGCGGGCGATGCGGCGGGAGGGGTCAGGCAGAACAGAGCGTCCTGGAAGAGATCTGCCGTGGGCTTCTCCCTTGCGTCTGGCCAAGGGATGGCAGGGCCGCCTACGAATGGGGTGGCAGGGGGGAGATGCTGCCGGGCCCAAGCCATGACCTGTGCCTTCAGCTCGGCGGTGTCCATCGCCAGGGTGCCCCCGGCCAGGGCGGGAGCGATGGCCTGCAGGGTTTGCTCGATCTCCGCTTGGGGGAGCGCCACGAGGACCCGGTCAGCCCCTTCGCAGGTGCCCGGCGGGTTCCAGTCCGTGCGGTCCGCAGCCTCCCGTCGCAGCGCCTCCCGCGCCCGCGTCGGGTCCGGATCATGGCCCACCCGCTGGGCATGGGGCGCCGCCTCCTGCAGCGCCAGCCCCGAGGAGATCCTCATCTTCCTCAAGCCGATGATCGCATTGCACAACAGGTTTCCTCGAAGGGAGCTCTGGCCCTGGAAGTATACCACGTAGGACGCAATTCCGGTTCTCTCGGCTATTGCCGCGGCCCCGCGCGCTGGGCAAGGAGGATCCCGACCATCCCGATCAGGAAGCCTGCGGTGGAGGCGATAAAGGACAGGAAGGCCAGCGCGAAGGAAGCGGGGAGTGTGCGCAGGACCATTAGGAAAGCGAGGGTCCATCCCAAGAGCATCATGAAGACGCCAGCAAGGATCCAGCGCCAGGGGTTCATGGGCGATACAGCCAGCAGGCGGCCCGGTGCCCGGGGCCTACCTCGAAGTCCGGGGGCTCCTCGCGGTCGCAGAGGCCTTGGATGATGCGTGGGCACCGTGGGTGAAAACGACACCCGGGGGGTGGGGCGATCAGGCTGGGCGGCTCCCCGGGCGGGACCTCCTTAATCTGGTGGGCGTTCTCCGGGTCGGGATCGGGCAGGGCGGTGAGCAGCGCCACGGTGTAGGGGTGGGCGGCCTGGGCGAGCAGCCTGGACATGAGGGCCTGCTCCACTGCCTTGCCCGCATACATCACGATAATGCGGTCGGCGAAGTAAGTGGCAGTCGCCAGGTCGTGGGTGATATAGATTACCGAAAGATGATACCGCTGCTGCAGGGCCTGGAGCAGTTTCAGGATCTCCACACGGATCGAGGCATCCAGCATGGAGACCGGCTCGTCGGCGATCAGCAGACGAGGGCGCATCAGGATCGACCGGGCGATCACAACCCGTTGCTGCTGTCCCCCGCTGAGCATGTGAGGGAACTTGAAGAGGAAGTCGTCCACCGGGGTCAGCTTCACCTCTTCCATAACCTCGCGGACGCGTTCCAAGCGCTGGCGCCGATCCCGAATCCCGCCGATGAGCAGAGGTTCCTCTAAGAGCTGACGGACGCTCATGAACGGCGGGAGGGCTCCGTAGGGATCCTGTTGCACATAGCCCACCTGAGTGTTGCGATACCAGCGCATCTCCTGGGGCGTGAAGGACCGCAGGTCTTTGCCCTGGTAGCTCACGGAGCCACGGATCGGCCGGTGCAGGCCCAAGAGGGTTCGGATCAAGGTGGATTTGCCGGAACCGCTCTCCCCGACGACGGCCAGGATCTCGCCGGGATAGAGGTCCAAGGAGATCCCATCAACGGCTCGCACGTAGCCTGCCCGGCTGAAAACCCAGCGGCGCAGCTCAAACCAGACGCACAGGTCTCGCACCTGGATGAGCGGCGTCTGCCCATCTGGCCGGGTGGAAAGATCAGAAACCGCTTGGGTCCGGGGCTCCATATCCGCGTCTCTCCTGAATGCGCACTGGATCTGCTCTCTCCGAATCATTCGTAGAGCCAGCAGCGCACCATGCGTCCCTCCCGATGGATCACCGGCGGGTCCTGGGCGCACTTCTCAAACCGGAGGGGGCAGCGATCGGCAAACCGACAACCCGGAGGGAACTGGATCAGGCCAGGGGGGCGGCCCGGGATGAACGTAAGCTCCCCGCGATGGCGGAGGCGGGGCACGCTGGCCAGCAAACCCTCGGAATACGGATGTAGCGGCTTGCGAAAGAACCGTTGCGCATCGCTGAGCTCCACGATCTGGCCCGCGTACATCACTGCCACCCGGTCGGCGAGCTCGCTGGAGACCGCGATGTCATGGGTGATCAAGATGAACGAAACCCTCAGCTCCCACTTGATCTGTTTCAGCTTGTTGAAGATGTTTGCTTGGGTGAGCACATCGAGGGCTGAGGTGGGCTCGTCCAGGAGGATCAGGCGGGGAGAGGTGATCAGGGCCATGGCGATGGCGGCGCGCTGACGCATCCCCCCGCTGAGCTCGAACGCATATCGTTGCAGGAAAGCCTCCGGGATCCCCACCAGTCGGAACAGGATTCGAGCCCGCTCCATTGCCTCCGCCCGGCTCATCCCCAGCTGGCTCAGCGCCGGCTCGACGATTTGGTCCCCCACTCGCAGCACGGGATTGAAGGCGTTCATGGCCGCCTGTGGAACCAGAGAGATCAGCTTCCAGCGGACTTCGCGCCGGAAGCTTTCATCGTCCAGACGCATCAGATCCAGTCCATCCAGGAGGATGGACCCATGGTAGGCGGCCACGTTGCGGGGCAGCAGGCGCAGGATCGCTCGGCCCAGGGAGGACTTGCCGCACCCGGACTCGCCCAGGATGACCAAGCCCTCGTTCTCTCCCACCTCCAAATCCACCCCGTCTACCGCGCGCACGATCCCCGCTCGGGTCCGAAAGTGGAGGGTCAGGTTGGATATCTGGAGGAGGGCCTTCGAAGATGTCATCTTGATCAGATCTCCCGCAGGCGAGGATTGAACACCCGATCCAAGGCGAAGCCGACCGTTGAGAACGAGAGCCCTGCCACCATCAGCAAGAGGGCGGGCTCCAGCACCCAGTAGTAAGAGCCCTGGAGAAGGCTCCCGCTGAAGATCGCCTCGTCCAGCACCTTCCCCCACGTGGGCAGCACAGGATCCCCCAGCCCCAGGACGGCCAGGGAGGCCTCTAGGAAGACGAAGCTGGGCACGCCGATGACCAAGTTGGGGATCACCAGGGGGAGGACACGGGGCAGCAGGTAACGGAGGATGATCCGCCAGCTCCCGGCCCCATAAGCTTGTGCGGCTTCGATGTAGGGCAGCTCCCGGATCTGGAGAAAGATCGCCCGGTAGTTCTTGATGGTGATGCTAAAAACGGAGAGGAGGATGGATATCCCTAAGATCACCACCAGGCTACGGGAGTAAAGGGTGCCCACCAGGATGAGGACCGGGAGGAAGGGGATGATGGAGAAGATCTCCACCAGGCGCTGGATCAGCTCGTCCACCCATCCCCGGAACCACACCCCCACGGCGGCCAGCCACATCGCGATCAGGGTGGTCCCCACGGAGCCCAGCAGCCCAAAGGCCATGGCCACCGGGAAGCCCCAGAGCAGGGCCACTCCTAAATCCCGGCGATAGCGATCGGTCCCCGCCCAGCCGTAAACCTGCCCGTAGGCGATGAACTCCACATCCACATCCGAGTCCGGCTCAAAGGTGACGGCCTCCACACGCAACCGGTAGGTCCCCTTCCGCACCTGTGGGGGGGATGTATCCGGAACGGCGAAGAGGGCTTCCTCCGGGGGGACGCCCCCCAGGCGCTGGAGCAGCCGGCGGTCCTGGGCGAACCGGAACCCCTGTTTCATCCCCTCGGCGCGCAGCTCCATGATCCGAAGGGAGCGTCCGTCTGGGGTCTTCCAGGTTGCCGTCACGAAGGGAGCCTTCTCCTGGAACTGGGCCCAGATGTAGAGGGCTAACTCTTGCGGGAAGGTGTCATAGGGGTAATCGAAGATGAACTCCGTCTCGATCCGCCGTCCCTCGCCGGCTGGCTGGCTGCGCTTCAGAGAAGGCTGATCCCGGGTGCTGAAGATCAAGGTGTCCGCCAGTCTTTCGCGCCGGAACCAATTCACCCAGGCGGGCGGGACCTGACGGGGCAACCGATACCAGACCTCCTCTCCCCCGCGCCACAGGCGGACAGCCTCGGAGTAAGGGATCCGAATGGGCACCAGGATCGAAAGCCCGAGCATGATCAGGATGATGCTCCCCCCGAGGAGGGCCGAGGGATAATAACGCAGCTCTTTCAGCAGATCCCTCAGCCAGCGCCTCATGGGGCCCCCTGTTCGATGCCCGGCCCGCCGACCCGCACCCGCGGGTCGACGATGGCGTAGAGGATGTCCAGGATGAGCACGGTCAGGGCCAACAGATAAGCGAAGATGACCGTGGCCCCTACAATCACGGGAGTGTCCGTCAGCCCGATGGCCTCATAGATCACCCGGCCCAGCCCAGGCCAGTTGAACACCCTCTCCAGGATCGGCGCGCCGGTCCACGAGGTGATCAGCACGATGGCGAAGCTGGTGAGGATGTTCGGCAGGGTGGGCCGAAGGATATATCGGCGCTCGATCTCGCGGCCCTTCAGGCCCTTGGCCCGTGCCATCTCCACATAGTCCTCCCCCGCGTAGATCAGGAAGAAGGTGCGGTTAGCGTAGGCGTTGACGAAGAAGTTGCTCAGGGTGAGGGCCAGGGTCGGCAGGATCAGATGGCGCAGCAGGCTCAGGGCGTAGCCCGGAGCGTCCGGTGGCGGGGGCACATCCACCATGCCTCCGAAGGGGAGCCAGCGGAGGAGGGCGGCGAAGATCAGGATCAGGAAAACCCCATAAAACCAGGCCGGCCCTGAGGAGAGAGGGGCCAGCCCGATCACCAGCCGATCAAAAAAGTGGCCGTAACGCCGAGAGAGGGCCAGACCGGCCCATAGGGTCAGGAAGAAGATCAGGATGTTGCTGGTGCTCAAAAGGAGCAGGGTGGGTGGCAGCCGCTCCAGGAGGATCAAGCGCACCTGTCGCGATCCGGTGTCGCTGGAGATCTGGTAGGAGCGCCCCAGGTTCAGGAGGAGGGCATCCCGGAGATAGATCACGCTCCGCAGCAGGAAGGGCTGATCCAGACCGAAGTACTGCTCCCACTGTCGCACCAGCTCCTGTTGCACGCGGGCCCGCGCCTCCGGCGGAAGGGAACGAAAGTAAGGGTCGGCCAACATCGCCTGGGCCACTATCTCGCGGATTTCGGCGCGGCGGATCTGGTCGACGTATCCGCCCATGTTGGCGATCAGGATGGTGAGATAGACGGCAACGACTACTGTGATCGCCAGGATGAGGAGGCGGAAGGCGACGAAGAAAAGCACTCGCCGGGCCGTTTCGATCAGAGGCGCTGCCGGGACGATGGCTTCAGACCGAGTGGTCGTAAGGAGCGCGCTCTCTTCCATTTCCCCATTCCCTTGCGCAAAGCGGGGGTGAGGCTCTCGACGCCTCACCCCCGCAGACGTCTTAGCCGGAACCTCTCACCGGGTGCTGACGAAGTCCAGGGAGGCAAAGGCTGGCAGGCTCGCCGGCTTGACCGTGACGACGACCTCCAGCCGGTTGCTGCCCGTCCCCAGCTTCTGGGTCACGTCGCCGGCCAGGCGGATCTGGTAGCGGCCCTCCGCCACGGGGGTCGCCTCCCCGCGGGCGGCCACCTGCCCCTGAGCGTCGAAGACCAGATAACGGACGCTCTCGACGTCCGCCGCCGGATAAGGTCGATCCTTCTCGTTCACGCTGACCTCGAAGGCGGCCTCGCTTCCGGCGGTCACCTGGCTGGGCCCCTCCACGCTCACGCTGGCCAGGCGCGGCTCGCTGAACCGAGCCCACTTGTCGGGCGGATCCGGAAAGTCCGCAAACCGCTTCAGGATGACGGTCTTCTCCGTCGGGAAGACCTTGTCCAGCAGGAAGGGACCCGTTCCGACCCAGAAGTGGTTGTGTTCCTCCACCCACTTCTTCAGGTTGGCGTAGCGGCTCTGGATCTCCTCCGCCTTCACATACTCCCCCATCGTGGGGGCGTAGGGAAGATCCCCCTCGCTGGCTGCCTGCTCCAGCGTGGCCTTCAGCACATCCAGGCTGGGTCCGGCCACCATGTTCATCCACTCGACCTTCAGCTTCTCCGCCTTGGCAGAGGAGAACGTCAGCTTCTGATCCGCCTCCGCCCGGATCCCGAGGGCCAGGGTGTGCCACGGGCCCGGCCCGAAGCTGTAATCCGGGAACCAGGTCCAACTGGCGGCCAGGACCTCCGCGTCCAGCTCGAAGGCGTCCACGTAGGTCTCGATCACCAGCGGGTTCGTCGAGACAATGCGGAGGCCCTTGAAGCGCTGAATGAACGATTCGAAGGCCGGGACGGACGACTCATCGTAGATCGGGCTGTCCGGCTTGGCCCGATCGAAGGTCAGGATCATGCCCAGGATGAAATCCCCCAGGGAGAGGGACGAGCCGTCGTGCCACTTCACCTTCTGGAACATGTCCGCCGGGTAATACACGGTGACCTTGGCCTGGACGCTGACCGGCTGGGTGTAGCGCTCGCTGGCCCGGACGAACCGCTGGGCTGTCGCATCCCAGTCCACAAAGGCGTCATCGGGGACCTGGATGTCCTTGGCGGTCTGGAGGGAGACCCAATCCAGGGTGCGGATCACCGGCAGCCCTTCCCGGACCACCACCTCCGCCCGCTCCAGCCGCTGCGGCCAGAAGAGCCCGGTGTAAGGATCCGGCATCGCCGCCGGATCGCTGGTGGCCCGGGTGACGAAGCTGTCAGAGACCCAGTTGGAGCCCGCCACCGGGTTATAGGGGTTGATCAGGATCCCGCTGAAAGCAACGCGCACCCGGGGGGCGGGATTCTGGAGCCAGCGCAGGGTGTAGGGGAGCAGTCGGGACGATCCGATGCCGCCGGCCAGATCGTAGGCCGCCGTCAGATCCGCCCTGCGGGCGTTGAAGGACTGCTGATCCGCCAGCCACACCCGCACGGAGTCCTTCAAGGCCAGCTCCATCGCGCGGCGGAACAGCTCGGCCCGCTCCTCCAGGGTCTGATACTGCCGGTTCTGCAGCTGGGTGGCGACGTCCAGAAACTCCGGAGAGGGCTTGTAAGCGCTGCCCAAGGGAGTGCCGCCCAGGGGGCCGCTCCGCGGAGTGTAGAAATCAGCGAACGCCGTGGAATCGTCCCGGGAGATCGCCGTAGTAATCCATCCGCCGGTGTAGAGGTGCCACTTGCCCTCGGCCGGATCGCCTGTCAGCCAGATGGGGGCGGCCTCCCGGCGGGTCTTGTACTGCCGATCCACGATGAACCCCACTTGTTCTACGAGGCTTGCGATGTAGTCGCCGATGGGCTTGCGCTCGTCCTCGGGGCGGATGATGAAAATCACCGTGATCGGTTGCCCTTTATACTGCCACTTGCCATCGGGGCCCTGGGTGGCTCCCAGCGCCTTCATGCGCTCGGCGATGGCCTGCTTGGCCTTTTCCGGATCGTGGGCATACTGGCGCTCCAGGGCGCGCGCCAGGTCCACGTATCGCGCATAATCCGGGAAGGCGGAGTTGAGAGGGAGCAGCTTGGGGACCGCCAGGCCTCCGTAGATCTCCTGGACAATGTAGTTGCGATCGATCAGCCAATTGAGCGCCTCCCGGATCTGAGGATCCGCGAAGGGGTTGAGGCGGCCATCTTTGAAATTCAACACCGGGTTGGAGGTCAGCTCCACGTAAGCGCCGAAAGCCAGGTTGTAGGCCAGCTTGGGGTCGCCGCGCACCGTCTTGAACAGCTGGGGGTTCGAGACCGTCTCGGCGAAGAGGTCGATCTGGCCGGCCTGAAGCTGCTGGATTCCTGCCTCTTGCGAGGCGACCGTGGAGACGACGATCTCCTGAATGCCGGCGGGAACAGGGGTGGGCGGCGGCGCCTGTGTCGGTGTAGCAGCGGGAGCGGCCGTGGGCGTCAAAGGAACGGGGGTCGCGGGGCGGCATGCGCCGAGCACGGCCACACCGAGCACCACCAGAAGAGCGAGCCAACGCGAGCGGTTGAGCCTCATGGTTTCCCCTCCTCGCTTGGGTTGAGCACCAACGCAAAGACGCTTATTATTTTAATTAGCCGAACCAAAGGTGTCAATCCTCCCGTGTGGATGGGGCCTTCGTGAACAGGCGTGAGGGGTTGAGGGAAGGCGCCGACAATGCCGCCCCCGGCCTCTGGAGCCCGAAGTGAAGCTATGCCAAGCCCCTCCGGATCCTGCACTGGAGGGCCCCTGGAGCTCCAGGAACGAAAAATAAAGCGATCTACGCCGGAGAGATTTCGATCAGGAGATCAGACATGCCTCGGCCGGTTCGCATCCGGCCCCGGCCCGGAGAGGGAGAGTTGCAACCCCGGGAGTGGCTCCTTCTGCTGGGTGCCCTCCTGCTGGCCGCCCTGCTCTGCGCAGGGGGCTTTCAATATCTGCAGCGCTCCCTCGCCGCGGATCTCAGGGGAGCGCCCGCGGCGACGCCCCGACCGACCTGGACGCCCGCTCCCTCGCCGACGCCCACGCCTCCGGAGCCTACCCCCACGCCGACCCTCCCCGCCGCCGTTCAGGTGGGGATCTTCGTGAAAGTGACCGGCGCCGTCGATCAGGGACTCA
>JAGHYO010000050.1 GCA_017743605.1 Thermoflexus sp.
AGATGTGTATAAGAGACAGGTCTCTCATCCGCCCCGCCCCGTCGGGAGGCGCGTTCAGCGGGGGGCGACGGCCGTGGGGATCCTGCGGTGCTCCAGTTCGGCCAGGAACTTCTCCGCCTCCATGGCGGCCATGGCCCCGAAGCCAGCCGAGGTGATGGCCTGCCGGAACCAGCGGTCGTGCACCTCGCCGGCGGCGAAGACCCCCGGGACGCTGGCGTGTAGCCGCTCGTTCACCCGAATGTAGCCGGCCTCGTCCAGCTCCAGCTGCCCTCGGAACAGGGCGGTGTTGGGCTCGTAGCCGATGAAGATGAACACGCCATCGGTGGGGAGCTCCCGCTCCTCCTCCGTCTTCACGTTCCTGAGGCGCACGGCCTGCACCCGGCCCTCGCCCAGGATGCTGGTGACGACGGTTTCGGTGATGAACCCGATCTTCGGGTTGTGGCGCGCGCGCTCCTGCAGGATGGGCTGCGCGCGGAACTGCTCCCGCCGGTGGATGATGGTCACCCGGCGGGCGTAGCGGGTGAGGAAGAGGCCCTCTTGGAAGGCGCTGTCGCCCCCGCCCACCACGACCACCTCTTTGTCCGTGAAGAAGAAGCCGTCGCACGTGGCGCACACCGAGACGCCGCGCCCCCAGAACTCCTGCTCCCCAGGGACGTTCAGGCGGCGCGGGGTCGCTCCGGTGGCCACGATCACTGCCTTCGCCTCGTGTTCCGCCCCGTAGGTCCGGATCTGGAAGGGGTGCTGCCGGAAGTTCACCTCGATGGCCTCATCGAACTCGAAGCGGGCGCCGAAGCGTTCGGCCTGCTGCTTCATGCGCTCCGCCAGCTCCATCCCCCCGATGGGCTCCGGGAAGCCGGGGAAGTTCTCGACGATGTCGGTGGTGGCGATCTGCCCGCCGACGCTGTTGCCGGTGATCACCAGCGGCGAGAGGTTCGCCCGCGCCGCGTAGAGGGCCGCCGTCAGCCCCGCCGGCCCCGCGCCCAGGATGATCAGGTTCTCCATCGTGACCCTCCGTTCTCATAGATCTCGGAACAAGTCCTCCACGTCGACCTCCAGGCCCGGGATCAGGCCGCTGCGCACCCTACCCCTCTCCCGGGCGGTATCGGCCAGCACGAACCGATCTCCCTCCAGCCGGTAGATCTCCACCCGCCGGGTGTCGGGATCGACCACCCAATACTCCTGCACCCCGGCCTGGGCGTAGTCGTAGCGCTTCTCCAGCAGGTCCAGATGGGCGGTCGAGGGGGACAGGATCTCCACAATGAGGTCCGGCGCCCCCTCGATATGGGTCTCCCGCAGGCGGTCCGCGTGTTCCCTCAGGACGACCAGGAGGTCGGGCTGGTAGACCGTGTCCTCCCGCAGCTTCACGTCCAGGGGCGCGTCGTAGACCCATCCGATCCCGGTTCGACGCACGGCCTCGACGAGCAGGAGCTCTAATCGCAGGGAGACTTCCTGATGCCTTCGGGACGGCGATGGGCTCGGCATGGGCACCCCCCGGACGAGGATCCAGTAGCCGGGTTGAGTCTCCGTCCACCGTCGGAAGTCCTCGTAGCGTTCGAACCGCAGGCCCTCGACGGCCGCGCGCGCCATTCTCTCCCCCTTTCGGTTTCAGGAAACCGGCTCCGGGACGGGCTGGGCGCGCCAGATCCGGGTGGGATCCTGGATGCGGTCCGGGAACAGGATGCCGTCCAGGTGGTCGATCTCGTGCTGGAAGGCCCGGGCCACCAGCCCCTCGGCCCGGATGCGGACCCGCCGCCCCTCCGGGTTGAGGCCGCGCACGATGACCCACCGGGCGCGGGGGACCCAGCCATACCATCCGGGGATGGAGAGGCAGCCTTCCACGCCTTCCTCGATCTCCGGGGAGGCCTCGACGATCTCCGGGTTGATCACCGCGTGGAGCACCCCGCTGCCCGGCGCCTCCTTGTCCTCCGGGACCTCAACGACGATCACCCGGAGGGACTCCCCCACCTGCGGGGCGGCCAGCCCGATCCCCTCTGCCGCCCGCATGGTCTCGACCATGTCCGCGATGAGGCGGCGCAGGGCTGGGGTGATCCGCGTTACCGGCTCGGCCTTCCGCCGCAGGATGAGCTGGTCCGCCATCACAATCGGCCGCACCGCCATCGGTTCGGTCCTCCTGGCCCCATGCGAATTGGATGCAGATCCATGCGGCGCGTGACACCCCAGGAGCCCTGGGTGGTCCCGCCGTGCGTCTCCTCATTTTAAACGGAGTTCCCTTGATTTCGCGATCCTGTGGGGTCGAATGAATCCGACCTCAGCCTGCATTCGGCCGGCGGTTGGCCCTGTGTCTCGGATGAATTCGACCTTGGAAGGCCTTCAGCCCGTGGTCGGCCTGTGCCGACCGAAAAAACATCCCTTGCGTCGACGGAGGCCGACGCCCAGCGCAAAGCGCCTAGCTGGCACAGGCCCACGCCCGACGCCAGGCGTTCGTGGGTTTGCAGTGTAAATCCGGAACCGCATTCAGCATGACCTTGCTTGTAGGCTGAAGTGAATTTCAGCCTCGATCCCCAGGATCGGTTCGGAGCAGGATTTGAGGATGAAGGGGTCTGATCCTTGCAGGAGCAGTTTTCATCACAAGCGGGATGAAGAAGGCGGGAGTTGCGGGCTGAGGCCCTCCCCCGAGGAAGGATCGCCGTGGCCATCAGGACGCTCGTTTTTGGTAGGAGCGGCTTCAGCCGCGACTTTGCTGTCTCCAAGACGGGGGTTCGGGGCTAAAGCCCCTCCTACAAAAAATCATTCATCCTATCTCGTGCACAGGACCTTCGCCCGTCCGCAGGTATCCGGATCCATTTTTAAAGCCTGGCATTCGACCTCGGAGGGCTTTCGGCTGACGGTCGGCCTTGGGCGCTGAACGAATTCGACCTGGGGAAGCCTTTGGCCGGTGGTCGGCCTGCGCTGATCAAGAGAACACTCTTCGCGTCGGCGAAGGCGGACCCCTGGCGCGGAGCGCCCTGGACAGCTGATCTCAATCGACGCAAGAAGGCGCTCGGCCGAAACGAATTTCGGCTTGCGTTTTTGACCGTGCGCTGTCCCCGCGCTATGCTCTTGTCTCGAAAGCCTGTCGGTTCGGGACGCTGCCATGGACAGGGAGCGCGGGTATCCCTGGCATCTGCCGCCGGCCCTGGCCCTGCACCTGGAGATCCTCCGCTACCCGATCTTAGCCCGTCGGATCCGGGAGCGGATGCGTCAGGAACTCTTCGCCCGCGGCATCATCACCCCTGAGGCCTTCGAAACCGAAGTCCGGGAGAAGGCCCTGATCTCCCAGCGGATGGAGGGGCTCACCGATCCCTTCGGCCAGGAGTCGCCGGAGGAGTGGGAGGAGCGGCTGGCCCAGATCCGGGACCAGCTGACGGAGTTCTATTTCGCCTACAACCTCCCCCATAGCCTGTTCGTGGAGATTGTCCGCTCGTTGCTCGAGGAGCGGGCGCCGGGGCACCGCCCGGTGCTGACCTTTAACCCGGAGCTGGCCCCGGTGGAGGCCCTCTTTGCCCAGGCCGAGGTCTACGAGGCCGCGCCCCCCGAGCAGCGAAAGGCTGTGCTCCCCCACCTGAAAGAGATCCGCGTGGTGCTCATCCGGAGCATCATCAGCGATCAGCTGGCCTTCGTGGGCATCGCCCGGGAGCATTTCACGTCGGCGGACCTGCGGGCCATCTACGAGCGGCGCATCGGGCAAGGCAAGATCGGGGGCAAGGCGGCAGGGATGATGCTGGCCTGGCGGGTGCTCCAGATCCCCGATCCGGAGGATCCCTTCCCCCTGGCCGAACGGGTGGGCATCCCGGATTCATGGCTCATCGGCGCGGACGTCTTCTACGAGTTCATGGAGCGCAACGGCCTGCTCCCCTACCTTAACCAGAAATACAAAACCGAGGAGGAGATCCGGGCGGAGTTCCCCGAGGTGCAGCACGCCTTCCTGGAGGGGCGCTTCCCGGGCTGGTTCGTCCAGCGCCTGCGGGACCTGCTCCAGGGGATCGGGCTGCATCCCCTCATCGTGCGGTCCTCCAGCCTTCTGGAGGATAACTTCGGCGCCTCCTTCGCCGGAAAATACGAAAGCCACTTCTGCCCCAACCAGGGCTCCCTGGAGGAGAACCTGGAGGCGCTGCTGACGGCCATCAAACGGGTTTACGCCAGCGTCTTCCATCCGGACCCCCTGATCTACCGACGGCATGTCGGGCTGCTGGATTACGACGAGCGGATGGCGATCTTGCTCCAGAAGGTGGAGGGGACGCGCCACGGGCGCTACTTCTTCCCGCCGATCGCGGGGGTCGCCTACTCCCGCAACCCCTTCCGATGGAGCCCGCGCATCCGGCGGGAGGACGGTTTTGTGCGGATGGTGGTGGGCCTGGGCACCCGGGCGGTGGAGCGGGTGGCCCACGATTACCCCCGCATGGTCGCCCTCAGCCATCCGGGCCTGCGCCCGGAGAAGGATCCCCAGGCCATCGCCCGCTACGCCCAGCGCTTCATTGACGTCATCGACCTGGAGGAGAACACCTTCCGCACCCTGCCGGTCCACGGGGTGCTGGACGGGGATTACCCCGGCCTAGCCTATCTGGTCGTGGTCCATAAGGGGGATTACCTTCAGCCGCTCATCGGCCGCAACGTCGATCCCCACGCCTTGGTGATCACCTTGGACCGCCTGCTCCAGGAGACGGACTTCGCGCCGCTGATGCGGGCGGTCCTGCGCAAGCTGGAGCGCTACTACGGCCGCCCGGTGGACATCGAGTTCGCGGTCCTTCTGGGAGACGGGCGGCCGCCCCGGCCCATGCTGCGGCTGCTCCAGTGCCGCCCGCAGACCGATCGGGAGCAGGCGGCCCGCCCCCGCATTCCTCAGGATGTCCCGGTGGAGGACGTCCTGTTCACCTCGTATCAGATGGTGCCCCATGGGGCGGCGCATAACATCCGCTACGTGGTCTACGTGGACCCGATGGCTTATGCCCGCATCCCGGAGCTGAGCGCGCGTCTGGAGATCGCTCGAGTGATCGGGCGGCTGAACCGTCGGCTGGTCGGGGAACGCTTCATCCTCATCGGCCCCGGGCGCTGGGGGAGCGTGAACCCGTATCTGGGGGTGAAGGTGGGCTACGCGGACATCTACAACGCCCGGGCCCTGGTGGAGATCGGGCTGCGGGGGGCTCAGGGGGCCCCCGAGCCCTCCTACGGCACGCATTTCTTCCGCGATCTCATTGAGGCCCAGATCTACCCTCTGGCTCTGAGCCCAGACGACGAGCGGGCGGCCTTTCGGGCCGATTTCTTCCTTCAGGCGCCGAACAGCCTCGCTGCGCTGCTGCCGGAGGAGGCCGCCTGCGCGGCGGTGGTGAGGGTCATCGACATCCCTGCTGTGGCCGGCGGCCGGTATCTCCACCTGGTGATGGATGGCGACCAGGAGGAGGCCATGGCCTACCTGGGGCCGAAGGTGGAGGATCCGATCGCCTGAGATCCGCTCAGCTAGGACCCTGGTGGTTCTTGAGGGACGGGGCCGTGCGCACGGAGCCCATCCGGCACCACCCGAATGATTCATGGGGCCGCTCGATTCGGTTCACCCTCCTCGCCCAGGACGGCCGAGCGCGGGCGGGTTTCCTGGATACTCCCCACGGCCGGATCCCGACGCCGTGCTTTGCCCCGGTGGGCACCCAGGGGGCGGTCAAGACAGTGCCGGCTTGGGACCTGGAGGCCCTGGGAGCGAGGCTCATCTTAGCCAACACCTATCACCTCTATCTGCGGCCCGGAGACGAGCGGATCGCCCGCCTGGGCGGCCTGCACCGCTTCATGGGCTGGGATGGCCCCATCCTCACCGACAGCGGCGGCTTCCAGATCTTCAGCCTCCAGGGGCTGCGGGAGGTGGATGACGATGGGGTGACCTTCCGCTCCCATCTGGACGGTTCCCTCCATCGCTTCACCCCGGAGAAGGCGATCTGCATCCAGGAGAACCTGGGAGCGGATCTGATCATGTGCCTGGACGAGTGCCCGCCCCCCATGGACTACGAATACAACGTGAGGGCCCTGGAGCGGACCCACCGGTGGGCGGAGCGCTGCCGGGCGGCCCACACCCGCCTGGATCAGGCCCTCTTCGGCATCGTGCAGGGCGGGGTCTTCGAGAACCTGCGGACCCGGAGCGCTCGCTTCCTGATCGGCCTGGATTTCCCGGGCTACGCCATCGGCGGGCTCTCGGTGGGCGAGCCCAAGGCCCTCACCTACCGCACCCTGGAGCTCATGGACGCTCTGCTGCCGGAGGAGAAGCCACGTTACCTGATGGGCGTGGGGACCCTGGTGGATTTCGTGGAGGCGGTGGCGCGAGGGGTAGATCTCTTCGATTGCGTGATGCCCACCCGGGTGGCCCGCCACGGGACGGCGATCACGCGAACGGGGCGTCTGAACCTGCGCAACGCCCTCTACGTGGAGGATCCCCGGCCCATCGATGAGGCGTGCGGCTGCCCCACCTGCCGACGCTTTTCCCGTGCCTACCTGCGCCACCTGTTCAACGTCGGGGAGCCCTTGGCGATGGGTCTTACCACCCTGCACAACCTCTACACCATGTTGCGGTTCATGGAAGACATGCGACAGGCGATCCTGGAGGGGCGCTTCGCCGAGTTCCGGGCCGCTGTCCTGGAGGATCACAAGGCCCTGGCCCCAGAGGAGGAGGGCTGATGAGCGCTGCGCCGCGGGCCCTAGAGATCGCAGCGGTACTCCTCGATCTCGACGGCACCCTCTACACGGCCGAGGGGCCGATCCCGGGCGCGGCGGAGACAGTGCGGGCCCTCCGGGCGCATGGGGTGGCCGTCCGCTTCGTCACCAACACCACCACCCGCAGCCGCCGGGCCCTGGCCGAGCGGCTGACCCGCATGGGCTTCCCGGCCCATCTGGAGGAGATCTACAGCCCGCCCTGGGCGGCGGGCCGCTTCCTGCGGGCCCGGGGTGCCCGGGCCTTCCTGCTGGTGCCGGAGGGCGCGCGGGAGGACTTCGCGGGCGTCCCGGAGGACGACCAGCGGCCGGACTACGTGGTGGTGGGGGATCTGGGGGAGGACTGGACCTTCGAGCGCTTCAATCGGGCCTTCCGGCTGATCCTGGAGGAGGGCGCTGGCCTCATCGGCCTGGGACGGACTCGCTACTGGCAGGCGGCCGATGGGCTCCGGCTGGACGTGGGGCCTTTCCTCGCGGCCCTGGAGGAGGCTACCGGGCGGAAGGCCCTGATTTTCGGGAAACCGGACCCCGCCTTCTTCCAGCTGATCCTGGAGGATCTGGGGGTGCCGCCGGAGCGGGCGGCAATGGTGGGAGACGACATCGAGATCGACGTCGGCGGGGCGCAGCGGGTTGGGATGCAGGGCCTCCTGGTGCAGACCGGCAAGTTCCGCCCGGCGGACCTGGAGGGAGCGATCCGCCCTGCCGCGGTCCTGGGCTCGGTGGCCGAGCTGGCGGCGTGGATGTGGGGGTAACGGAACCGGCGGGGGCGCTGGCCAGGTGCCCCCACCGGCGTTTCGCGAGACTCAATCGCCCTTCTGCTGGCCGGGTGGCGTCTCCGGCCGCTGCTCCCGCCTGGGCGGCGCGGCCGGTCGCTTCTCCGGCCCAGGTGGGGGTCTCCAGCCGTCCGGCGCTCTTCTTCGGCGGCACAGCCGGCCCCGCCGCCGCGTTCTCGCAGTGCGGGACGCCCATCCTCCCCTCGTTGAAGGCCGCCATGACCTCCGCCCAGCGGATCAGGGTCTGGCCCTCGGGCGACGAGGCCCGGACGCCGGGCCTGTGGCGCCCGAACCAGACCCTGGCGGCGTCGATCACTGCGGACACCTCCGCTGGAGGCGTCGCCCCGCTCGCCACGTTCAGGACCGCAGCGATGTAGTAATGGGCCCGGATGTAATATGCGTCCCCGCAGGGGGCTGTCCAGAGAACCCCCAGCCAGGCCTTCCCGTTCTGGAAGAACGTTGCGTCCGGGCAGTGGCCCTCCGGCCAAGCCTCCGGGCGGGTCTTCCGGAAGCTCTGGGTGAGGACGCATCCGACCGGGCACGGCGGCCCCGTCAGGCGCACCGCTGCTTCCGCCGCGTGGGTTTCGTGGGTGTCCGCCTCGGTCAAGGCGGTGACGTTGTGGAGCTCCACTATGGCGTCACAGACTGTCTCGTTGGTGATGTTCTTGTGGAAGGAGACGGAGCCGGAGGTGTGGAAGGTCCACGGTCCGGCCTTGCTGGGCGCGCGGGTGAAGCCGGTGGGGCCATGCTCCACGTCCGTCGCCGAGGTGGGTTCTTCCACTTCGACCGCTGTGGGCGCCTTAGGCAGGGAGAAGCCTGCCTTTGGCTCCTGCCCCAAGGGCTGGACGAGCCCGCTCGAGTGATTGGTGATGGTTTTTACTTCAGGGATCGGTTTTCGGGTTGAGGGGCAGGCGGTTCCACTTCCCGCCCGGAGGGCGGGGTCGGGGGACCGTTCCGTCCTCCGGGCGGGTGTCGATGGGGAGTGGCCTCAGGGGTAGATCCCCCGGATGAGGGTGGCCTGGGCGACGCGCCCGATGGCCAGGGCCTGGGCCGCGGTGCGGTAATCGCCGCGCCGCAGGCCGTAGGGGCGCAGCCCCTCCTCCTTGGCCAGCACCTCATAGAAGGCGCGCTTTAGGATCCGCTCCATGCGGCTGTTGATCTCCTCCTCTGCCCAGAAGAACGACTGCAGATCCTGCACCCACTCGAAGTAGGAGGTGATCACCCCGCCGGCGTTGCACAGGATGTCGGGGATGATGAAAACCCCCTTCTCGATCAGGATCTCGTCGGCCTCTGGGGCGGTGGGGCCGTTGGCCCCCTCAGCCAGAATGCGGGCCTGGATGTAGGGGGCGTTCTCCAGCGTGATCTGGTTCTCCAGGGCAGCGGGGATGAGCACATCCACCTTCAGCGTCAGAAGCTCGGCGTTGGAGATGGGCTCTCCCTCAGGGAATCCCACCACGGTCCGGTTCCGGCGGTCGTGCTCCATTAGCCGGGGGATATCCAGCCCTTTCGGGTTGTAGACGCCGCCGCGGAAATCGCTGACGGCCACCACCTTCGCTCCCATCAGACAGGCCGTGAGGGCAGCGTGGGAGCCCACGTTCCCGAAGCCCTGGATGGCGATGGTGGCCTGCTCGATAGGGATGCGGTTCACCTTCAGGGCCTCGGCGGCCACCATCATCACCCCGCGCCCGGTGGCTTCCACCCGCCCCATCGTCCCCCCGACTTCCACGGGTTTCCCGGTGACCACGGCAGGCTGGGTGAAGCCGGTATGCATGGAGTAGGTGTCCATGATCCAGGCCATGATCTGGGGATTGGTCCCCACGTCCGGCGCGGGGATGTCCCCACCGGGGTGCATCAGCAGGCTGATCTCGGTGGCGTAGCGGCGGGTGAGGCGTTCCAGCTCCCGGGGGGAGAGCTGGGCGGGGTCCACGGCCACGCCGCCTTTGGCGCCCCCGTAGGGGATGTTCATCAGGGCGCACTTCCAGGTCATCCACATGGCCAGGGCCCGCACCTCCTCCAGGGTGACATCCGGGTGGTAGCGGATGCCGCCTTTGGTGGGGCCGCGGACGGCGTTGTGGTGCACCCGATAGCCGGTGAACATGCGGATGGAGCCGTCGTCCATCTGGACAGGGAAGTGGACGATCAGCTCGCGTTTCGGGCGGCGCAGGAACTGGATCAGTCCCCGCTTGAGGGGATGGCCGGATGCTTCCAGGATGTGGGCGGCCTTGTCGAACTGGGCCAGGGCAGCCTCCCAGGCTTGCAACCCTTTTTGGATGGCCTCTGGAGAAGCAGAAGAAAAATAGGACGGGCTATGGATCCGCGCTTCCATCCGATCGCCTGTCATCGTCCCTCCTTTTGCATGCATCGATCGTCCACAAATTCCGAAGACGCAGCCGATGCCAGCCCTCCAGGAACCCTCGGGTCCGCGAGGGAAGTTCACACCCAGCCCCGCAACCGCATGGCCTCCACCACGCGCTCGATGGCCACGATGTAGGCGCCCAGCCGGTTGTGCGTCCGGTAGCGCCGGGCCGTCTCGTGCACAGCGTGGAAGGCCGCGCTCATCCGCTCGTCCAGGCGCTGGTGCACCTCCGCCTCGCCCCAGTAATACCCGTAGGCGTTCTGGACCATCTCGAAATAGGAGACGGTTACTCCGCCAGCGTTGCAGAGGAAGTCCGGGATGACGTAGACCCCATTGTCGTGGAGGATGCGGTCGGCCTCCGGGGTGGTCGGCCCGTTGGCCAGCTCCGCCACGATGCGGGCCCGGATGCGGGGCGCGTTCTCGGCGGTGATCTGGTTCTCCAGGGCCGCTGGGAAGAGCACCGTCACCGGCAGCTCCAGCAGCTCCTCGTTGGTGAGGGCCTCCGCCTCGGGGAAGCCCACCACGGTCCCGTGCTCCCGCTTCCAGGCGGACAGGGGGGCGAAGTCCAGCCCCTTGGGGTTATAGATCCCGCCCTGGGAGTCGCTGACCGCCACTACCTTCAGGCCCAGGAGTTCGGTGCCCAGGCGATGGGCGTGCTGACCCGCGTTGCCGTAGCCCTGAATGGCGGCAGTGGCCCCGTTCAGGTCCAGGCCCATGACCTTCGCTGCCTCCCGGGTGGCGTAGACGCCGCCGCGGGCGGTGGCGTCCTCCCGGCCCTTGCTCCCGCCCAGAGGCAGGGGCTTGCCGGTGATCACGCCGGGCGCGTTGTAGCCGACGATAGTGCTATATTCATCCATCATCCAGGCCATGATCTGGGGGTTGGTGTAGACATCCGGCGCGGGCACGTCCCGCTCCGGGCCGATGAAGTGGGCGATGGCCCGGACGTAGGCGCGGCTGAGGCGCTCCAGCTCCCCCTGGGAGAGATGCTTGGGGTCGCACACCACGCCGCCCTTGCCGCCGCCCAGAGGCAGGTCCATCACCGCCGTCTTCCAGGTCATCCACGCCGCCAGGGCCCGGACGGTGTCGAGGGTCTCTTGGGGGTGGTAGCGGATGCCGCCCTTGGCCGGGCCGCGGGCGTCGTTGTACTGCACGCGGAAGCCTCGGAAGATGCGGACCGAGCCGTCATCCATCTGGACGGGGAAGGTCACCTGGATCTCCAGCTTGGGCCAGCGGAGCATCTCGTGGACGTGGGGCTCCAGGCCGACCACCTGGGCGACCTCATCCAGCTGCTTCTGGACGATCTTAAAGGGGTTCAGGGTCTCCTGCTTGAGCTGTTCCACCGCCATGGCAATCGCTCCTTCTGGGAAATGAGGGGTGAGGTGGGGCCTCCGGGACCGCGGGGATCGGAAAATAATACGGGGCCACCCCGGGCGAGGTAGCCCCGTATGCGATCTCCCTGTCCGCTGCTCGGACGATCTGCCACAGCCCCATGGGGCCTGTGCTGGGACATCAGGTCCTTTCCTACCCCCATTCTACCCGGAAGGCATCGCTCTGTCAACTCCGGTGCCCCTGAGGTTCAGACATAAGTCAGGGCAGAGGGGAAGAGGAGGGCCTGGAAGGCGGCCCGCACTGCCCCCACAGGGGCCGGCCCTTCCCGCCGCGAAACCGACCCCTTCGGCTTCCGCTGCACCAACAAGCTAGAATCGCACGCTGGTTTCCCCTTCCGCTACGGTCCGTTCGGACCCTCCCCCGCCTCCAGCAGCGCCCCACAGAGAAAGCCCCTCCGCGGCTCCCTGATCAATCTGCCCAACGGCCCAAACCTGCCACCGTAAGGCCACCCTCTTTTCCATAGGCTCCCAGGACTGGTTCCTCGGACGCTCCCATCCCCACAGACCCTTCAAATCCCGGAAGGTCTCCTTGCTCTTCAGCCGTGGGAGATCAATCCGTAGGGCTTCTTCCGGCTCCGGGGGGCTCATCCCCCACCCGGGCTCCGCCCATTCCCGCTGCCAGAGGTCAATTCCATGCACCCACACCGGCCCTCGATCCCATACATTCCGATCCACGACCCTATGACCCCAGCCGACAGATCGGGGGACGGCTTGCCCCTCCGCATCCCCGAACGGAGGCGGGGGACTCCCCCGATTCCGACGAAGGACCAACGAAAGGCCCGCAGCCGCGAGATCAGACAGAAGCTCTAAGTAACGGAACTCCCGGTCCCGCCCCGGCGGCCGCTCCCCCACAAACGCCTTCCACAGCTCAAAAGCTTGCCAATAGTTCGTGTTTTGAGAATCTGCCATCGCTGCGATTGGCCGGGAAGCATCACAGATGAATCCATAAGGAATTGCTCCCCCTCGATCGGGGATGGCCAGCCGCTACTGCCCGAGGCCTCGGGTGCCGCCGTCCGAGAGCGCCCCCTCTCTGGGGTCTGACGGGCCCGGAGACGCTCGATTGGCGTCCCATCCCCCAGGACCGAGGGGGCTGGCTCCGAAAAGGGGCGGGCCCGCGCCGGACGCGGATCCGCCTGGCGCAAAGGGCATGGGATGCGTGGATCCGCTGCGTAGAAGGAGCCCTTGCGCGGGGGTGGCGATCTCGGTCTACACGGAAGGAAGGGGCAGCCCGGAGGGCCTGGCCGATCTCGGCCGCCCAAGCCGCCTAAGTTTCATCGTCGAGCAGATCTTGCATCTGGGTGCGCATCGGGATGGCCTGGTTCGTGGGGGCCCCTGGGAGTAGGGTTGCTCTTCGTGTCCATTCTGCCGGGTGAGGAGGTCCCCCTCCCCCCGTCCCAACCTGCGCCCAAACTTCGGTGTGGGCGGTTGACAGCAATCAGGAAAATGTGGTATATATCTCAAAAAG
>JAGHYO010000051.1 GCA_017743605.1 Thermoflexus sp.
GAGGATTCCGCCCAATTCTACCACCCCCTGTCCGAACTTCTCTCCGAAGGTCAGTCCCTAAGCGGTCACATCCCCTCTTCTTTCTGACGGACGACGGCCCCGAGCCGTTCGGCAGCCGCCCGGATCAGGCGTTCCCGCAACGCGGCCACCTCCCGGTCCGTGAGGGTGCGGTCCTCCGCTTGATAGAACACGGTGAAGGCCAAGCTGCGGTGCCCGGGCGGGATGGGCGGCCCCTGGTAGACGTCGAAGAGGTGTACCTCGCGGACCAGGGGGGCGCCGGCCTCGCGGAGCAGGGCGGCCAGGGCAGCCGCCGGCACGCCCTCCGGCACGATGAAGGCCAGGTCCTCCACCACCGGGGGCACCCGGGGCACGGCCTCCAAGACGTGCGCGATGGGCGCCAGCCCCTGCAGGGCTTCCAGATCCAGCTCGGCGACCAGGACGGGCTGATCCGGCAGCTCCCAGGCCCGACGCACCAGCGGATGCAACTCCCCCAGGATCCCCAGGGAACGTCCGCGGGCTTTGACCTCCCCTCCCCGGCCCGGGTGCAGGCCCGGATGCTCCGCCCGCTCGAAGACGGCCTCTGGGATGTGTAGGCGTTCCAGCAGCGCCTCTACGATGCCCTTCAGATCGAAGAAGTCCATCGGCTTCCGATCTACCGGAAGCCACGAGGCCGGATCTCGCGGCCCGGTGAGGGCGATGCCGATCCGTCCCGGCTCCTCTGGAAGGTCCTCTCCGGGATGGGGGAGGAACACCTTCCCGATCTCGAAGATCGCCACCCGTTCCCGGAACCGGAGGTTGGTGCGAAGGGCGCGCAGCAGCCCGGGGAGCAGGGTATGGCGGAGGACGGTGCGCTCCTCACTAATGGGGTTGATCAGCCGGACGTAGTCGGGGGCTGTGTAGGGATTGGCGACGTCGGGAGGGGCCAGGCGGGCTTCATCGTCGGGATGGATCAGAGCATAGGTGATCACTTCTTGGAGCCCGCAAGCCACCAGGATGTCCCGGACCCGCTCCTCGAAGGACCAAGCGGAGTTGCCCCGCTGCGGGGGCATGGGGTCCCGGAGCCGGGTCTCTGGCATCCGGTCGTAGCCCCAGATGCGGGCGACCTCCTCGATCAGATCCTCCGGGCGCTGGCAGTCCAGCCGGTGATCGGGGACGGCGACCCGCCAGGCGGTTGGGGCGGAGCGGGAACCGGCGGGAGGCCGGGTGGGCTCGACCCGGAACTCCAGGGCGCGCAGGATCCGCTCGATCTCGCGGGGCGGGATGGCGAAGCCCAGCACACGCTCCACGTCTTGTGCGGAGAGGGGGATGGTCACCCGCCGGGCCCTGCGGACGTAAGCGTCGACGACCCCACGGGCCACGGTCCCGCCGGCCAGGCGTTGCATGAAGGCCGCAGCGCGCTGGGCGGCTGGGAGAGTCAGCGCCGGATGGATCCCTCGTCCGAAGCGAGCGCTGGCCTCGCTGGGCAGCTTATGGCGGGCGGCCGTGCGGCGGATGGAGATGAAATCGAAGTTGGCGGACTCCAGAAGGACGGCTCGGGTGGTCTCCCCGACTTCCGTCTCCGCTCCGCCCATCACCCCGGCGATGGCGATGGGGCCGGCCTCGTCACAGATCAGGAGATCCTCTGGGTCCAGCGCTCGCTCCGTCCCGTCCAGGGTGCGGATTCGCTCGCCGGGGCGGGCGCGGCGGATGATGATGGTGGGGGGGCGGCCGCCGGCCCGCTCCACCAGCCGCTCGTAGTCGAAGGCGTGGAGAGGCTGGCCCCATTCCAGCATCACGTAGTTCGTGATATCCACGATTTGGTTGATGGGACGCATCCCGCACAGCCGCAGCCGCCATTGCATCCAGTAGGGGGAAGGGCTGACCTGCACGCTCCGGATGACCATGGCGGAGTAGCGGGGGCAGCCCTCTGGGTCCTCGATGCGGATCCCCACGAGGCGGCGGGCCGCTGGGCCAAGGGCCCTAACCGTAGTGGGAGGGTAGCGCAGGCGCTTCCCGGCGAGGGCGGCCACCTCCCGAGTCACCCCGATGATCGAGAAGGCGTGGGCCAGGTTGGGGGTGAGATCGATCTCCAACACCACGTCCCCCATGTAGTCCGCCAGGGGCATCCCCACCGGCGCATCCGGGTCCAGCAGGATGATCCCCTCGTGGTCCTCGGAGATCCCCAGCTCCTTCTCCGAGCAGACCATGGCGTCGGAATAGATCCCGCGGATGGCCCGGCCCTGGAGGGTCATCCTCACCCAGCCCGGCTGGTGGCCATCGTAGAGGGCAGCCCCTTCCAGGGCGAAGGCCACCTTGAGGGGTTGCGCGGGCATCCGCTCCAGGTAGGGGAGCAGGTTGGGGGCGCCGGTGACCACCACCTTGGGCTCCCCCCGGCCGTAGTTCACCGTGGCCAGGAGCAGGCGCTCGGCGTTCGGATGACGCTCCACCCGGAGGATTTGCCCGACGACGATCCGCTCTCGGTCCCATTCCAGGGGGGCGCCGGGGATCCCGAACCGCTCGATGGCGGTCACCTCTAGGCCGGCCAGAGTCAGGCGCTCGGCCAGCTCCTCCGGCGTCAGATCGATCCTCACGTATTCCTGCAGCCAGCGCAGCGGAACCCGCATATCCAGTGTCCTCCTCAATGGGATCCCGGAAACTAGGTGGCCGCTCCGGTCTATCCCTCGGAGCGGAGCCCTGTTGCAGTCCCGATAGCCCGAACGTCCTGGATCGCCCCAGGGATCGCCTGAAAGACGAGGCGATCATCCACTTCCCAACAGCCATGAACCAGCTGATGGCGCCTGCGAATGGGGGCGGAGAAGCGCTGAGCCAGCGCCTCACGGATCACGCCGCGCTCCTGGAGCACTTGAAGTGCCTCGCTGTAGGTTTCGAGCGAGCGCCAACAGTTCGGAGCGATCCGATGCGGAGCAATATCCGCCATGGCTTCCGCCGCCATCACCATGTGATACCGGGCGCTGCCCTGCCGGCGCGGGTCGGCCAGGAAATCTGCCTCGGGCATCCAGGCGGGGGAGTCGAGGGCTTGCTGGCTTTCGAACAGCGCGGAGAGCGGGTTGCACAAGCGATCGCTTTGATAGCGGATCATCTAAAGAGCACCTCGTAGGTAAGCTTCGTGCAGGCGGCGGATCTCAAAGGATTCGGACCAGGTCGAGGCCTCGAAGTCAGCGTGGCGGTCCTCGTCGCGGCAGAGGAGGATTCGGCAGGGCCGGATGGCGGCGAAGCGGAAGGCCGGCGGTGTCGCGTTCAGGACCTGCACATCCACCAGGAGGGAGAGGCCGGCCTGGCGCAGGGCCGCCTTCTGGGGCCCAGGGGGCGCGGGAAGGGGATCCAGGAAAGCTGCGATGTCGACGTCCCGGAAGGCTTCCCCCTCAAGGAAGGAGCCATACAGGTAAGCAAAGACCACGTCAGGCTCCCCGGCCGCGGCTTCGGCCAGGATCGATTCCACGCGGCGTTTTTCTTCATCGGGGATCCGCCAGGTTTTGACTCGCTCCATCTCCATCCCTTAATCGAACTGCTCCAGGAAGCGCATGTCGTTGGCCCAGAAATATCGAATGTCATCGATGCGATGCTTGAGCATGGTGATCCGTTGCGGACCCATGCCGAAGGCGAAGCCAGTGAAGCGGCGGGGATCGTAGCCGCCGTTCTGCAGGACCACCGGGTGCACCATCCCGGCGCCGGCGATCTCGAGCCAGCCGGTGTGCTTGCAGACCCGGCACCCTCGCCCCTCGCAGAGGATGCAGTCCATGTCCACCTCCACGCTGGGCTCGGTGAAGGGGAAATAAGAGGCACGGAAGCGGACCTTGCGCTCGGGCCCAAACATCCGGCGGGCGAAGTCCGTTAGGGTGCCCTTGAGGTCGCTCATGGTCACCCCGGGTCCCACAGCCAGACCCTCCACCTGATGGAACATGATCTCAGAGCGGGCGGTGATCTGTTCGTAACGATAGCACATCCCGGGCAGGATCACCCGGATAGGCTCGGGGCAGAAGGCCTGCATGGCGTGGATCTGGCCCGGGGAGGTGTGGGTGCGCAGGATCACCCCCTCTCGGTCGGTGTAGAAGGTGCTCCACATGTCCCGGGCGGGGTGATGAGGTGGGATGTTGAGCAGCTGGAAGTTGTATTCATCGGTCTCCACGTCCCGGCTGGTGAAGACCTGGAAGCCCATCTCAGCGAAGATGGCGACGATCTCTCGAAGGGTGCGGGTGGCCGGGTGAAGCCGGCCGGCGCGGACCGGGCGGCCGGGCAGGGTGACGTCAAGAGGCGGTGCCTCCAGCTCGCGGCGCAGGGCGGCCTGGCGCAGGGCCTCCCGCCGCGCGGCGTAGGCTGCCTCGAGGGCCTCTTTGACCTCGTTGGCCTTGCGCCCGATGGCCGGCCGCAGCTCCCGGGGGAGAGTCCCCAGGGCGGCGAAGGCCTCCATCAGTCGGCTGCGCCGGCCCAGATAGCCGGCATACCAGGCCTGGAGGGCCTCCTCGGTGTCCAGCCCTTCCAGCTCCCGTAACGCCTCCTCACGCAATCGTTCCAGCTCGTCCACGGTGACCATGCCGGCGTGCCTCCTAATGGGGGTCGATGAGGATCCCGGGAAACGACCACGCCCTCATCCCGCCCAGGGACGAGGGCGTGGGCTCCCCCGCGGTACCACCCTGCTTGGCCTGCGGCGCGCAGGCCCGCTCTTCGCCGGAGGCAAGGGTCTCCGACGGCCCGGATAACGGTGGGCCCTCCGGGAACGGCTACTGGGGAGAGGGCTTCCGGAGGCCTCTCCGGTTCGCCGTTCCGGCTCCGGGGCGAACTTCAGCCGGCGGTCGCCGAGCGGGGCTCTCAGCCGCGGCCCCGCCGCTCCGGCGGCGCCGTCCCGGCCTACTCCTCCCCTTCTTCGCCGTTCGGAAAAAAGATCAGGCTATTCACGGATCTTCGGAGCCCCCAGACGCTTCCAGGGTCCAGGGTTGGGGGGCGACCAGCTCTCCCTGGGCTTGTAGCAGAAGGCCGATGCGGGCCTCTCGCGCGAGCTCCAACGCCCGACGATCCAGAACCACCCCGAAGATCAGGGGCAGCACAGGGCCTCGCACGCCATATGCGCGCAGAGCTTCCTGCACAGCGGCGTTGCGCAGCAGGTCCGCGAAATCGTGGACCGCGCGGGGCCCGAGACGGGCTTTTACGGAGATGAGAAGCCAGGCCTCTTCGCCGTCGGGCCCGCGCACCCGGGCGATCCCGTCCAGCTCCCCAATCCGGTCAATGGCCAGGGTGGCGATCGGCTCCAGGAGGACGTAACCGCGCTCCGCCAGATAGCGCTGCACGGCTTCCACCATCTGGCCTTCCACGGTCACGCCGACGGTCTGGCCGAACCGGTCCAGGGTGCGCTGGAACTGTTCCTGGCGCAGAAGGACCTGCCGCAGGGTCTCCTCTGTGCGGCGCTGGGCTTCGGCGAGTTCGGCGAATCGGCGCTCGGTCTCGGCGCGGTATTCCAGGAACTCCTGACGATGCGCTATGAACTCCTGGCGGTGGGCGGCGAACTCTTCGTAGTGGCGGCGCTGGGCTTCGGCGAGTTCGGCGAATCGGCGCTCGGTCTCGGCGCGGTATTCCAGGAACTCCTGACGATGCGCTATGAACTCCTGGCGGTGGGCGGCGAACTCTTCGTAGTGGCGGCGCTGGGCTTCGGCGAGTTCGGCGAAACGCCGGTCAGTCTCGGCACGGTATTCCAGGAACTCCTGGCGGTGGGCCGTGAAAGTCTCGCTCAGGTTGCGAAGGGCCTCGGCGAGCTCGGCGAAGCGGCGGTCGGTTTCGGCCCGGTGGGCGGCCAGGGCTTCCTCGGTGCGGCGCTGGGCCTCGGCGAGTTCAGCGAAACGCCGGTCGACCAGCTTGTGGAGCTCCCGGAATGCGTTCGGAAGATTCAACAGCTCATCCGTCAGGAGCAAGCGGCGCAGCTCCTTCCGCCACTCCTCGTGTTGCTCCAGCAGTCGAACCAGATCATGGAAATCCGTGATGGTGAACGCCATCGAGCCCTCGCGGTGAATCCTCAACTGGATTTTATCACACGTGCGCTCCGCCTCAGAGGATCCGTCACCAGGGCCGGGCGGGGGGATCGCCTAAGGGATCCTCCAGCAGCCCGCCCAGGATGGCCTTGCGCACCGCAGCGGCGCGGGTGTGAACGCCCAGCTTGCTCAGGATGCTGTCGACCTGTTTCTTGACCGTGTTGGGGGAGACCACGAGCCGTTCGGCGATCTCCTTGTTGGTCAGCCCGTGGGCCATCCAGCGCAGGACCTCCCGCTCCCGGGGGGTGAGGGAGGCCAGGGCGGCCTGGTCCTCCGGCGAGAGCGCCCCGGCGGGGCGAGCGGGGGCCGGCCGGGGGCGCCCGGCGAAGGCCTGCCGGACAAACTGCAGGAAGTTCTGCCGGTTGAAGGCGGCTTTGTCCAGGAAGGCCATGACCCCCAGGCTCTGGTAGGCCATCTCCACCTCATCGGCGGAGGCGGTGGCGCTGACGGCGATGGTGGGCAATCCTCGTCGCCGGGCCACCCGCAGCAGCCGCAGGCCGTCCCGATTGCCGAAAGGATCCATCGAGCTGGCCAGCTGGAGGTCGACGATGAGCAAGGCGAAGGATCCCTGCTCCAGCCAGGCCAGGGCCTCGCCATAGGAGGAGGCCGTCTCCACCGCCAGGCCGATCTCCCCCAGCAACTCCCGGTAAAGATCCTGCCAGCCCGGGTCGTCCTCCACCACCAGGGCTCGGGGGCTCGGGTGCGACGCCGACGGGGCCCCGGCGGGAGCAGACGGGGAAGGCGAAGGCGCGGAGGGGAGGAGCTCCCGCTGAAGGAGACGAGCGGCGACCTCCCGAAAGGCTCGACGTCGGAAGGTCTCCTTCCGCAGGAAATCGGCCGCCCGATGACGGGTCAGAGCCTCCACGGCCATCTCGACGGTGGCGTAGCCGGTCAGGGCGATGGCCGGGACCGACGGGCTTCGCTCGGCCAGGGCGTCCAGGACGCGGAACCCACCTCGATCCCGGTGATCCCCGGGGTCGAGGGAGATGTCCACCACGGCCAGCGTGTAGGGACGCTCCTGTAACCAGGCCAGGGCAGTGGGGACGTCCGGGGCGGCATCGACCTGCAGCCCCAGCTCCTCGAGCTCCTCGGCGAGCAGCTGCCGCCAGGCCGGGTCATCCTCCACGATCAGCGCGCGCATCGGCGTGCGCTCCGGGATCATCGGCTCGTTCCCTCCTTTCCCTCAAGGCGTGAAGGCATCCTGCCCGGATCCATCGGGGCGCGGGGCAGGCGGATGTGGAAGGCTGTGCCCTGGCCCGGGGCGCTTTCCACACGGATCTCCCCGCCGAACCGCTGGATGAGCAACTTCACCCACCACAGGCCGAAGCCCAGCTTCTTCGGCGCGCGCTTGGTGGAGAAATCCAGCTCGAAGATCCGCTCCTGGATCTCCGGGGGGATCCCCGGCCCGTTGTCCCGGACGGTGAGGATCACGTCCTGGGGGCCGGCCGCTCCCTCGATGCGGATCCAGCCGCTCTCCCCCAGGGCCTCCACCGCGTTCTCGATCAGGTTGAAGAAGACCAGGGCCAGCTGGGGCTCCCCGGCCATCACCGGTGGCAGATCCTCCAGCCCGACGACCTCCAGCCGGATCCCCTCCGGGATCCGCAGATCTCGCAGGGCCATCTCCAGGCAGGGGAGGACCGGGATGGGGCGGGGGGCCATCGGCCGCAGGTAGACCATCGCCTCCCGCACCGCGTCCATCGCCGCCCGGGCCCGGCTTTCGATCTCCTGCAGGATCGTACTCAAGTAGGCGTCCTCGAGGAGCGCGGGCCGCTTCTCCCGCAGCCCCTCCAGGCGGACCGGGATCAGGCCGATGTAGTTGTTGAGGCGATGGAGGAGGTTGGCGGCGATGTCGCCGACGGCGGCGAAGGCCTCCATAATCGCCTGCCGCTCCCGGGCCTCCTGGAGGGCCTGGACATGTTCGGCCAGCTGGACGGCCAGGGCGGCGTGGTTGGCCAGGATGATCAGCAGGCGCTGATCGCGCTCGGTGAAGGTGCGCGGGCGGGAGGAATGGACCACAAACACCCCCCGGACGGCGCCGGTGGGGTCCAGCATCGGCACAGCCAGGGCCCATCCCCCGGTCTCGAAGGAGAGGGGGCGGCGGGCCCGGCACACCGCCTCGGCCAGCCCGGCGGTCCCGGCCATGGTGGGGTGGGTGGCGAAGGCGAGGGCCGGCGGGCCCTCGGGGTGGATCAGCCAGATGGCGCCGTCGGAGGCCTGGAGCAGCTCACAGGCGAGGGCGACGGCGCGGGTGAAGAGGGCCTCGCGGCCAGCGTGGAGCAGCTGCCCGGTGATCTCCTGCATGCCGCGCAGCAGCCGCATCTCCTGGAGGGCGATGACGGCCCGAGCGGCCAGCATCTCCAGCAGCCGCTGGTCGGCCTCCGTGAAGGCTCCAGGCTCTGGGCTCTCCAGGTTCAGCACGCCTTCTGTCTCCCCGCCGGCCCCGATCAGCGGCACAGCGAGCTCGGCGCGGATCTCATGGCCGGCCACCCAGGGCCGATAGATCGAGGCCCAGGGCGAGGTATGCAGGTCGTCGATGCGCAGCGAGCGGCCATGGAGGGCCACCCATCCGACGATGCTGGTATCGTCCAGTTCCAGCTCAGGGGCCACGTTAGGGAGGAGAGGGCGGCCGATCACCGCGCCTAACACCAGACGCCGACGTCCGCGGTCCGCCAAGCGCAGCGTGCCGAAACGGGCGCCGGTGAGCTCCAGGGCGATCCGCAGGACAGCTTCCAGCACCTCCCGGGGGTCGGCCCGGGCGCTGAGAAGGTGGTCCATGCCCCGCAGCTCTTCCAGCTCGCGGGTGGCCCGGCCCAGCGCCTGCCGGAGGCGCTCCATGGCCTGCGCCCGTTGCACGGCGAGGGCAGCCAGGCCGGTGAAGGCCTCAATGGTCTCGATCTCCTCCTCGGTGAAGGGACGCGCCTCCCGGCACGAGAGGTAGAGCACTCCAACTGGCCCGTCGGCGGTCAGCAACGGCCAGCACCCCACGCTGCGGGCGCCCGCGGCCTGTTTCGCAGGATGGATAGGGATATCTGGTGCCTCCCAGGAGAGAACGCGCCGTCGATAGAGAAGGGCGTGGGCGGCCATCCCGTCCGGCCGGGGCCAGTCCGGTCCGGTGAGCTCCCCGGTCTCCCCCACGGCCACGCGGGAGGCCGGATCCAAGCCGCCCTGTTCCGGGTTATAGCAGAACAGAATGGCGGCGGTTGCCACCCGGTTTGCCAGCAGGCGGAGGGCCTCCTCCCCGATGCGGCGCATGCATTCGGGGAGGGGCGTCTCGGGGGAGAGGTTGGCCAGGCGCTCCCCCGCTGCCTTCAGACGCTGACACAGCTCATGCATCGCCGGGGTCATCCGGAGCCGTCGAGGGCCGGCGAGGCGATCGCGCGCAACGGCCCCACCGGATTTTAAGGGGGAATTATACGAAGTGGAGCCCTCGATGCAACTTCTCGCCGCTGGATCAACCCCGGCGGCGGGGCCGTGGACGGGGCAGCGGGGTGCGGTAGGGAGGGATCTCCAGGGTGATCAGCGTCACCCGGGTCTCATCGCTTAATCGAGAGGCAATGCGTGGGTCCAGCTTCTCCAGCTGGTCCAGCGGGACGGCGGTGGTGATCACGGTGGGGAGCTTCGCCAGGTAGCGGAAATTGAGCAGCTGATACAACTTCTCCCGGGCCCATTGGGTCGCGCTCTCCAGCCCTAGGTCGTCGAGGACTAGGAAGGGAACGAGCTTCGCCTCTTCGAAGCGGCGGTCGTAGGGCGCGTCGCTCCGGGGGTGGAAGGCGGCGCGCAGCCAATCCAGGAGGTCAGGGACCGCCACGAAGAGGACGGGGGTCCCGCAGGCAGCCGTGGCGTTGGCGATGGCCGCCGCCAGATGGGTTTTGCCGGCGCCGTAGCGGCCGAACAGCACCAGCCAGCCGTGGGGGTGCTCCGCGTAGGCCCGGGCCATGCGGATCGCCTCCCGCAGGTTCTCACGCTCGCGCGGCGAGAGCTCCGGCCGCTCCCGGAAGGTCTCGAAGGTCATCTCCTGAAGCAGGGGGAGGAGGTTCAGATCGGGGCCGGGGGCAGGGCTGCCCCGCCGGAAGTCCGGAGCCAGGATATGCACGGTCTCCACCAGCCGGGTGTCCTGGAGACGCGAGCGCAAGCGGGGCTCGAAGGACTCCGTAGAGAGATTGGTGGTGATGACCGTGGGCAGACGGGCGTTGTATCGCCAGTCCAGGAGCTGGAACAGCTTCTCCTGGGCCCAGGGCGTGCTCTGCTGCGCACCCAGGTCGTCCAGGATCAGGACGGGGGCTTCCCGCAGCTGCCAGAACCGTTCCTCATAGGAGACCTCGGCCTCCGGATGGAAAGCGGCCCGCAGCTCGTCCAGCAGATCGGGGACGGGGATGAAGAGGGCGGCGATGCCCCGCTCCAGCAGACGGTGGGCGATGGCAGCGGCCAGATGTGTCTTGCCGCAACCGGTTCCGCCCCGCAGCACCAGCCAGCCCTGCGGATCCTCGGCAAAGGCCTTCGCCCGCTCGTAAGCGCGCCGCAAGCTCCGGGCTTGATCCAGTGGGAGACCCTGCCCGTCCAGCAGGAAGTTCTCGAAGCGCTTGTCCTGAAGGGCCCGCAGGGGGCTGGCCGCCCGGATCCGCTGGCGGAACTCGGCGGCTTGGCGCTCCGCCTGGCAGGTGCAGGGGATTGCCCGGCCGAACATGGGGTGGCTAGGGGGCACATCGTAGGAGATGTAACCCAAGCCGCCGCAGATCGGGCAGGCCTCCGGGCTCTCCGGCGGTGGGGGGCCCGGGAGCTCATCCCGGGCCTCATCGCCGGCGCCTTTTCCAGGTTTCGGCAGCACGTCGCCAATATGCTTCATCCAAGCCTCCGGTCTCCCGGCCTTCGGCCGCCCAGCGCTCTAAGATCCGGCGGACGTAGGACCAGCGGCGGACGTTGCGAGAGACAGCGATGCGAAGGGCCTCCTCGATCCACTCCGCCGGATAGGTCCGGGTGGCCTCCTCCAGCTCCTGAGCGATCAGTGGAGTGAGGGGTCCGATGTTCTGCTCGTAAAGGGCGAAAAGGTTCGGCCGGTCGGCAACCAGGACAGCGGACTCGCCGAGCTCAAGGGAGGCCGGGCGCTTGCCCCGGCGAATGGCCTCGTAAGCCAAACGTCCCCGGGATGTGTTCAGGAAGTAGAGGTCATCCATCCGCCCGTCCTCATCGACCCGCACATGCAACAGGGTGCCCCGGGCCACAGCCCGGTTCAGGCCCTCCCGGATCTCCTGGGCGGGGAGGACAGCGGTCAGGGCAGGGTCAGCCTCCAGCTCTGAGCGCCGGGCATAGCGCAGGGGTCCGCTGCGGCGGGCCATGTGATAGAAGCAGACCAGGGTCACGCGCAGCTCCCCTGGGTGATCAATGCGGGGGAGCAGCCCGGTGAAGAAAGCCTCCGGGATCGGCACCGTGCGGGTTTTGCCGCCTGGGAGGCTGGCGAAGGGCTTGGCCTCATCCTCCCTCTTCACAGCCGGATCTCCTGCTTATGCAGGTCGACGAACTGGGCTTGTTGGGGCCGGAAATACAGCTCGACGGTCCCAATCGGCCCGTTGCGGTGCTTGGCCACGATGATCTCCACGATGTTCTTACGATCCGTGTTCTGATTATAAATCTCGTCCCGGTAGATGAAGATCACCACGTCCGAGTCCTGCTCGATGCTATTGTGGACGATCACATCGTTCGCCACGAAGTTGTGCAGGCCGGGGACGGTCATATCCAACACATCCTCGATCCCTTCCGGATCGATGGACGCCACCGAATCCCAGTAAACATCGCTCTGAGCTAACCGTGCTGATTTCTCAGATTGGACAGCTCGGGCGAGCCGCAAAGCCCGATTCCAGCTCACGTTTTGCTTGAAGATCTTCTTTTCATCATGGGAATCGTCAATCCCCGAGAGGAGAAGTCGACTTGAAATTCCAGAGCGGGTCATGGATTCCCGAGCTGCTTGATCACCCAATACGGATCGGGCTAACTCAGTTACCAGGTCAGTCGACGCTTCATCTCGTGCCATGTATTGCACGGCATGGCGAGGGAGCGCACGGCCATTCCCGATAGGGTGGTCGAGGAGGGCCAGCCCCTCATCGCTCATCGTTTGGGGATCAGGGGCTGGGATCTGCCGAGGGAGCGCGATGAACGTGCCAGGCTGCAGCTCATCCAGCCTCTTCCATCCGACAGGGGTCAGGAAGCGGTGATTGGCGGTCGCTCGAATCGCGCGCCCCGAGCGGGTGGTCAGGCGATAAATCGGCTTCCTCCCTGTAGGGAAAACCCGGCTCAC
>JAGHYO010000052.1 GCA_017743605.1 Thermoflexus sp.
TATGAACGGCCTTGGCCCGGATCAGACCTGCGTTGTCGCACCAGATGAAGCGAACATACCGGATCTGATGGGTGCGAACGACGGCGAGAACTTCGCTCTTCCCGGGCGTCATTTTCCGAGCCTCCGCGGCGCGAGATGGAAAACAACGCGATGAAGCACATATTCGGCCCGGCCCGGGTTAGGCTTCGGTCCCGGGCCGGGCGTTGCGAGATCTTCTCTCAGGGCGCGGGGACCTTCTGCGGGACGCGCTCAGCAGCCAGGGTGAACTTCCCGCCTTTAACCTCAATGACCGTCACGCCTTTCTGCGGGATATGGGATTGCGGGGAGTAATTGATCACCCCGGTGACGGCCGGGAAGTCCCGGATGCTCTCCAGGGCCTTCTTGATCGCTTGGCCGTCCGTGGAGCCGGCGCGGCGGATGGCCTCGGCCAGCACATACACCGTGTCATAGCCAAGGGCGGCGAAGACTGCCTCCGGCTCCGTGCCGTATTTCTGCTTATAAGCGGCGACGAACTTGCGCACCCGCTCATTCGGCGAGTCCGCCGTCAACAGCGAGTGGGTGGTGAAGAACACATTCTCCGCAGCCGGCCCGGCCACCTGGAGGAGGAGCGGGGTATCGTAACCGTCGCCGCCCACGATGGGGCCGTTGATCCCCGCGTTGCGGAACTGCTTCACGATCGTCCCTACGTCATCCGGTAGCGCCGAGATGTAGTAAAAGGCGGGCTGCCGAGGCAGCGCCCTCACCCTAGCGATCTGGGCCGAAGAATCCTTACCCCCGGAGTGGATAGGTATCTTCCGGCACGATGGTTCCACCCAGCCCGGTGAAGCGCTCTTTGAAGCATTTGGCCGGCGCCTTCGTGTATTCGGCGCCTCCGTCCCGGAGCGAGCGGGCGGTCTTATCGAATTTCTCAACGGCGAACTTGGCCCCCACAGCCGCTTGCACATTGTCCCCGAAGGGGGTCGGGAAGAGCGTGTTCCCCACCTGCCCAGGCCGGCGCGGAGAGGCCGCTTCCACAGTGATGAAGGGGATCCCGGCTCGCAGGCAGATGGGGCCGGTGGCCAGCACATAGCAGAAAGCCGCTCAGGAGATTGATCAGCGTGGTCTTCCGCTCCATCGGGCCTGATCACCTCCAGGATCTCGCCCTTCCGGAGGGTCGAGCGATAGTCCTTTATAGCAACCACGCCTTGAAGACGTTGGTCCGCCCTTCTACTTCCAGCCGAGGAAGTGGATCCTCCCTTCTGCCGGTCTGTCTGTTTATCTCACCAGTTTGAGACATCCGAGATCCATAGACGGGACCCGCAGACGCCATTGTTTTGCCATTCTCCCCGGGAGATTCACAAATGCGGCAGATATACAAGTTTGCCCCATTGTAGTAAGCGCGTTCGAGATTGTCAAGGATCAATGCGAGAGGGAGGAGATCTCCAGGGCGGAGAACACGAGGGAAGCTGGCCTCAGGCAAAAGGGTATAGGATCTCTCCGAAACCGGTCCGTTGAAGAGAAGGCTTCTCTCGCTGTGGCCTCCGGGTTGATTCCTCCGCTTCCGGCGCGGCTTGGGCGAGCTCCTTCACCATCACCGCTTCCATACTGCAACACCGCAACGGGAGAGCCTCTCTCGGATGCGGGCTACGACCGTGTCGAACGACATGGTCACGATCTACTTGCAGCGGATGGGGTGGACCTGAGAGAGCACCGCCCGCTTCAAGGACAGATCGCGGATGCCCCGCTCGTGCAGAGCTTCCCAGATGGGCTCTAACATCGCATCGATGGCTTCAATCACCTGTCCCCAGCGTTCCGGCTCTCCCAGCGCCTCTCGCAACGACGTGTCTAGGAGGCCATCCACCTTGCGGAGGATGGGGACGTAGCCTGCGTCGGCGAATCGCTCCTTGTGGTCAAGCAGGATCCCCAGGGTGATGCGATGCGCCTGTTCGAATTGAAAGCCGAAGGCCCACTCCAGGTCCTCCGGATATGCCTCCCGCAGGGTCTGATACATCCGGGGTGCCTCCAGCGCCTTCTCTCGTAAGGCTGTCGGCCTTCTCCGTGTTCAGGCCAAGGATGTGACAAGCCATTGTGGGATCTGAGATCAGCGTCGCCGTGACCGGAAGAGGTTATTTTTGATCATATCCATAGTCAAAAAATGCTCTTTTTTCTTGACAGTGTTTCCAGATCGGGGATAATAAAAAATGGAAGTTTAGGATAGCGGATTCGGTCTCCGGCCCTGTAGGCTGCTCGATGGCGTTTGGAGGAGGGGAAGGTTTCTCGGCCAGAGGCCATCGCTGCAGTAGAGAAGAAGGGCCCATGCCCTGCGTAGGGAAGTTTGGTTGAACCGAGATCCAGATCATCTATCCTCGGCTATGCATACAAAGGAGGCGACCCATGGCGAAGTTTCTACGAGTGAACATGACGGATCTCTCTGTCCGCTTCGAGGATGTTCCGGAGAAGTATGCCATGCTGGGCGGCCGCGGCCTGACCTCCAGCATCATCTACGATGAAGTCCCGCCGCTCTGTCACCCCCTGGGCCCTGACAACAAGCTGATCATTGCCCCGGGTATCGTCAGCGGAACGAAGGCCCCCACCTCCGGCCGGAGCTCCTTCGGCGGGAAGTCCCCGCTCACCGGAACCATCAAGGAGAGCAACGCTGGCGGTCTCTCCTCCCAGAAGATCGCCCGCCTGGGGATCAAGGCGATCATCGTGGAGGGCCAGCCCCCGGAGAAGGACCGCTTCTACGTCCTCAAGGTGGACAAGGACGGCGCCCGCCTGCTGCCGGCGGATCACCTGAAGGGCAAGGGGATGTATGAGACCTGCGACCTCCTCTGGAAGGAACACGGGGAGGGGGTGGCTGTCATCGGCATCGGCCCCGCCGGGGAGATGCGCATGACAGGGGCCGGGATCTGCGTCAACGATATAGAGAACACGGCTGGGCGCTACGCCGGCCGCGGCGGCCTGGGGGCGGTGATGGGCTCGAAAGGGCTCAAGGCCATCGTCATCGACGACCGGGGCGGGCCGGGCGTCGAGATCAAGAACCGCGAGCTCTTCGAGCAGGGCATCAAGAAGCTCACCAAGGCCTCCCTGGCCCATGACGTGACCAAGAGGGGCGGTGCCCTGTACACCTATGGCACCAACGTCTTGGTCAACATCCTGAACGAGGCCGGCGGCTACCCCACCCGCAACTTCTCCGCAGGCCGCTTCGAGCTGGCCTCCCAGATCAGCGGCGAGACCAAGGCCGAGATCATCCTGAAGCGGGGCGGCGAGGGGATGACCGGCCATCCCTGTCATCCCGGCTGCATCATCCAGTGCTCCGACCGCTGGGCCAACCCGGACGGGACCTTCAAGGTCTCGGCGATGGAGTATGAGTCGGTCTGGGCGCTGGGCGCCAACTGCGGGATCGGGGACCTGGACAAGATCGCCGACTTGATCTGGCTGTGCAACGATATCGGGTTGGACACCATCGAGATGGGCGACACGCTGGCCGTGGCCATGGAGGCCGGACTGCTGGCCTTCGGCGACGCGGACACCGCCATCCGGCTCCTGAACGAGGAGATCCGGCACGGCACGCCGCTGGGCCGCATCCTGGGCAACGGCTGCGTCTTCACCGGCCGCGCCTTCGGCGTCACCCGCGTCCCGGCGGTCAAAGGGCAGGGGCTGCCCGCCTACGAGCCGCGGGCGGTGAAGGGGATGGGCGTGACCTATGCGACCTCCACCATGGGCGCCGATCACACCTCCGGCTACACCATCGCTCCTGAGATCCTGGGCGTGGGCGGCAAGGCGGATCCCTTCTCCGTCCAGAAGGCGGACCTCTCCCGGACCTTCCAGGCCACCACCGCCTTCATCGACTCCACTGGCTACTGCCTCTTCGACGCCTTCTGCGTGCTGGACATCCCGGAGGGCTTCGAAGGGATGGTGGAGTCGTGCGCTGGTGTCCTGGGGGTGAACTGGACGCCCCAGGATGCCGTCCGCCTGGGGTATGAGATCATCCGCAAGGAGCGGCTGTTCAACGAGGCCGCCGGCTTCACCAAGGCCCATGACCGCCTCCCCGACTTCATGACCAAGGAGCCACTCCCGCCTCATAACACCGTCTTCGACGTCCCGCCAGAGGAGCTGGACGCGGTGTATGACTTCAGCAAGTGGCCCAAGGAGGTCGTCGGGGAGGTCGCGGCCTGAACAGTTCCCCTCCAGGATGCCGCGCTGGAACAGGGGATGGGTGGGTGTTCCTGACATCCACCCATCCCTTACCTTCCCGGCATGACGGCGGCCGAGGCCCTGCAGGGGCTGAGGGTTCCCCTCGAGGGAGCTCAGCATGTCTTCATCCATGGGCTCCGATTTAGTAAAGGAATGCGCGGATCTCCTGCAGGAGATCGGCATCGATCCCGAGCGTGAGGCGAGCGACATTTTGATTAATGGGCGCAACGATTACTATGCTTGCTCCCATCCGCCTCGGGACGGCGATCGCATGGGAGTCTTCCCTTGCAATATGAGGACGTTGTATTGTTAGGCAGATGAAAGACCCAGCGCGCCGGAGGAGTAAGGAAGCATGCAAGTTAAGGTCCAGGTTTACGCAATCCTCCGTCAGTATGTCCAGGACGCTTACCAAGGGCCGCTGATCCTGGAAGTTCCGGAGGGGACAACGGTCGGGCAGCTGATCGAGCGCTTGCCCATCCCTCCGGAGCTGGCCCGTGTGATCTTCGTCAACGGGACCCGCCAAGAGCTGGATTGGGTGCTCCAGGAGGGAGACGAAGTGGGGATCTTCCCGCCGATCGCTGGGGGCAGCTTGAACCCGGCGTGAGCGGCGCTCCGGCCTCTATCCCAATCCTCGACAGAGGGGAGGATCTCGTCTTACAATAGAGGGGATAATCCAAAACTCGTGGAGGTGCACCATGGCGCACACCCTTCCCCCGCTGCCGTATCCGTATGATGCCCTCGAGCCTTACATCGACGCCCAGACCATGGAGATCCACCACACCCGGCACCACCAGGCGTATGTCAACAACCTGAACGCTGCCCTCGAGAAATATCCTGAGCTCCAGGATGTGCCGGCGGAGACCCTCCTGCGCAACCTCTCCAGCGTCCCCGAGGATATCCGAGAGACGGTGCGCAACAACGGGGGCGGCCACCTGAACCACAGCATGTTCTGGACCTTGATGAAGCCGAGTGGGGGCGGGGAGCCGGACGGCGCCCTGGCCGAGGCCATCGCGAAGGCCTTCGGGAGCTTCGCCAACTTCAAAGAGCTCTTCACCAAGGCGGCCGTGGGCCGCTTCGGCAGCGGCTGGGCCTGGCTCAGCATGACCGCCTTCGGGAAGCTGGTGGTGCACTCCACCCCGAACCAGGACAACCCGGTGATGGAAGGCCTGATCCCCCTGCTGGGCCTGGACGTCTGGGAGCACGCTTACTACCTGAAATACCAGAACCGGCGGGCGGATTACGTCCAGGCCTGGTGGAACGTGGTGAACTGGGATCAGGTGGCTGCTCACTACGCGAAGGCCCTCGAGGCCATGCGCACCGGCGTCCGCGCCTGAACTCCCCTGTGAGAAAGAGGCGCCGTCCGAAGATCCGCGAGCCCGGTCCGAGAAGGCCGGGCTCGCGCTGGTTTTCCATGGCGCCCGCTTGCCGGAAGGCCAAAGGCATGCCAGGATGGGCGCAAGTACGTTCGGGAGCGGTTTCGAATGGGCTACGCGCCGCTGACCCTCCAGGAGGTTGCACAGCGGATCCGGGAGGCTCTGACAGATCCCGAAGGGGGAGAAGCGGACGCCTGGCTGCCGATCCGGGAGTTCTTGGATGATTTCCGCGCCGCCGCCCCGGAGGTCCGGCAGGCGATGATCGAGGCCAGGCCAGAGCCCACCGGGGATCCCCGCTTCGACGCCTACCTGGGGGCCCTGGCGGAGCACCTGGCCACCCATCACAGCCTGAGGGTCCCCCAGTGGGTGGAGGAGCCCGGGCGCTTCCTGGACCGCTGGTGGTTTCCCACCCGCTTCCGCAGCCTGCATGCCATGGCCTTGGTGGAGAGCCCCGCCGCCTTCCGGCGGCGCGGGATCTTCGTGGATCACACCGAATTAGAGCGGTGTTAAGGAGATGGATCGGGCGGAGATCCTGCAAGCGCTGCGCCGGCTGGCGGCGATCCTTCACCAGCGGGGAATCCAGGGTGATCTGTATGTAGTGGACGGAGCTGGGATGGCCATGGCCTGCAACGCCCGTCGGGCCACCCGGGATGTGAATGCAGTGTTCGAGTCAAAGATGGAGATCTATGCAGCGGCGAGGGAGGTGGCTGAGGCGCTCGGCCTGCCGCCTGATTGGCTGAACGATGCGGTGAAGGGGTTCCTCGGGACGGGGAAACCAGATCCCGAGCCCGTTCCGGTCTTCGATGAGCCGGGCCTCCGGGTGATGGCAGCTTCCCCGCGCCATCTCTTAGCCATGAAGTTGCTGGCGGCACGGCGGGAAGATGAAGAAGACATCCGCTATCTGCTGAACCTGCTGGGCGTCCGAAGGGCCGAGGAGGCCTTCCGGATCCTCCAAGAGGTTTACCCAGAAGCCCTTCTCCCCCCGCGGGCCCGTTTCCTCATTGAGGAGATCCTGGGCTCGGCGGAGCCCTCGCCGGGGATGTAATCAGTGCGTAACCCTGAATGGAGGGGAACGCGATGGCGCCTTTGACGGAGCTGCACGTCCGCGGTCAGTCCGTCTGGCTGGATGAGATCCGCCGGGAGTGGCTGGAGGATGGAACCCTGGAGGAGCTGATCCAGCGGGGGGTGACCGGCGTCACCAGCAACCCCACGATCTTCGAGCGAGCCATTACGTCCAGCCCAGCCTACAATGACCCCATCCGAACCCATCTCCTCCGGGATCCAGAGATGGAAGTTGCCGCCCTCTATGAAGCCTTGGCAGTCGAGGACATCCGCCTGGCGGCGGATCTGCTACGGCCAGTCTATGAGGCGACGGAGGGCGGTGACGGCTACGTGAGCCTGGAGGTCTCGCCCCACCTGGCCCATGACACCGAGGGAACCATCGCCGAGGCCCGGCGGTTGTGGCGGGCGGTCGACCGGCCCAACCTGATGATCAAGGTCCCCGCCACCCCGGCGGGGATCCCGGCCATCGAGGCCCTGATCGCCGAGGGTGTGAACGTCAACGTCACGCTCATCTTCTCCCCCGCCCACTACGAGGCCGCAGCGGAAGCCTACTGGCGGGGCCTGCGGCAGCGGGTAGAGGCAGGGGAGGGTCTCCGATCGGTGGCCTCGGTGGCTTCCTTCTTCGTCAGCCGTATCGACACCGCAGTGGACCGCGCCCTAGAGGCTTTGAGGATGGCGGAGGCCCTCGCCCTCCGGGGGCGGATCGCCGTGGCCGTGGCGAAACGGGTCTACCAGCGCTTCCGGGAGCGTTTCCTCCCGGAGGCCTTTCCGGATCTCGCCGCCCGGGGGGCACAGGCACAACGGGTCTTGTGGGCCAGCACCAGCACCAAGAACCCGGCTTACTCTGACGTGAAATACGTAGAGGAGCTGATCGGCCCGGATACAGTCAACACGGTGCCTCTGGCCACCCTTCAGGCCTTCGAGGATCACGGTCAGGCAAGCGGGGACACAGTCCTGGAGGGTTGGGAGGAGGCGGAGGGGCATCTGGCGGCCCTCGCTCAGCGAGGGATCGACCTGGAGAGGATCCTGGAACAGCTCCAGGTCGAGGGAGTGGCCGCCTTCGCCCGCTCCTACGATGCCCTCCTCGCGGCCCTGGAGGGAAAGCGCGCGCAGCTACTCCCCATCCATGAAGGGAGGTAAGCCATGCATCGGGCCCACACCGACACATTGCCCGGGTTTCGCGCCGGGGATCTGACCCTGCGGCCGTTCACGGGCGAGCGGGCCATGGTGGTGCGCGTGGAAGCGCCAGCCAGCGCGGTGGTCCCGCCTCATGCCCATCCCCACGAACAGATCACCCTCGTCATCCAAGGGCGTCTTCGGCTGCGGATGGCAGGGGAGGAGGCAGAGCTCGGGCCAGGAGAGATCGTCCACATCCCCGCGGGGGTGGAGCACGAGGTGACGTTCCTGGAGGACGCGCTGGTCTTCGATGTGTTCCAGCCGCCCCGGGAGGATCTCCTCGAGCGCCTGCGGATGACCGCGCTGAGCGGATAGGTCAGGGGCCCAAGGCGCTCCTCCATCTGAGGCGCCGGATCCTTCCCCTCCCAACGCCTCCATGATTGTAGGTCGAATTAATAGGAAAATTCATACCATAGGAGCGGCTTCAGCCGCGACTCTTGCGTCATCAAACATGGGAGATTCGGGGCTAAAGCCCCTCCTACATGAAAATCTATACTGTAGGGGCGGCTTCAGCGCGACCTCTCCGCCGGAGGGAAGCCATGGTGGGATCCTGGGCCTCTGCCTATCGGCGTCTGATCCTGCGGGAAACCGAGCCGGGCATCCTGGAGATCGTCTTGCACCGGCCGGAGACCCTGAACGCCCTGGATGCTATGGCCCATCGGGAGCTGACGTATGTCTGGCGGGAGATCGACGCGGATCCCTCCGTGCGGGTGGCCCTGGTGCGAGGGACGGGGCAGGCGTTCTCCGCTGGGGGCGATTTCTCCCTGATTGAGGAGATCATGACGGATCCCCGGGCGTGCCTCCGGGTCTGGAAAGAGGCGCGGGATCTGGTCTACAACGTGATCAACTGTGAGAAGCCGATTGTCTCTGCCATCGAGGGCCCGGCGGTGGGAGCAGGCCTGGCGGTGGCCCTGCTGGCGGATATCTCGGTGGCAGCCCGCGGGGCGCGTCTTCTGGACGGCCACGTGCGGCTGGGGGTGGCTGCAGGGGACCACGCGGTGCTGGTCTGGCCGTTGCTGATCGGCATAGCCAAAGCGAAATACTACCTACTCCTTAACGAGCCCCTCACCGGCGAGGAGGCGGAGCGGCTGGGTTTAGTTTCGTTGTGCGCGGAAGACGGGAAGGCCTACGAGGTGGCCCTGGAGATCGCCCGGCGTCTGGCCCGGGGGAGCGCCTCCGCGATCCGCTGGACCAAATACGCCCTTAACAATTGGTTCCGGCTGGCGGGTCCCCTCTTCGATGTCTCCACCGCCTTAGAGTTCCTGGGCTTCCGCCTCCCCGACGCCCGGGAAGGCCTGCAGGCCCTCCGGGAGAGACGCCTGCCGCGCTGGCCGCTGGAGGACGTCCCCCCGGAGTGAAAGGGGCTCTTGCTGGCCCTCACTTCCGGAACTACGAGGAGGTAAGTGATGCAGGCTCGACCTCCCTGAATGACGCAGGTGCCGATCCGGGTTGATGCAACGGATGGGGAGCAGTCGTAGGCCGAAATCCATCTCGGCTTGGGTCATTATAATTTATACATGCATTGCTATGTCCAAACCCCTCTGGGAGGTGACCGATGCGCTGGGAAATTGCTCCGGAACGGACGTATCCGGTGTTGCGCGTCTCGCTGGAGCGTGGAGAAGAGGTGGTAGCTGAGCCTAGCGCGCTTCTCCTCATGAAAGGACCCGTGCAGGTGGACACGGGCATCCGGGGCGGGCTCCTGCAGGGGCTGATGCGCTCCCTACTGGGAGGAGAGTCCCTCTTCCTCAACACCTTCCGGGCAGAGGGTCCTGCTCAGGTATGGCTCGCTCCTCCCGGCATTGGCGACATCCACTATGTCCCCTTGAATGGGGAGTCCTTTGTTCTACAGGATTTCGCTTACCTGGCGCACCATGGTTCCGTAGAAGTTTCGGTGGCCTGGCGAGGTTTCCGGGGTTTCCTGACCGAGGGAGAGCTGGTGTGGCTGAAAGTCCGGGGCACCGGAGGGGTGTGGGTCAGCGCGTTCGGGGCCATCGAGGAGATTGAGGTGCCGGCCGGAGAGACCCTCACGGTAGACAACTTCCACTTCGTGGGGATGCTGGAGGGGGCTCGACATCGGATCCGCACGGTCGGAGGTTTAAAGACCATCCTCTTTGGCGGTGAGGGCCTGGTGGTGGATGTGGAAGGGCCCGCTCGTCTCATGATCCAGAGCCGGCACAAGGTCTCTCTGGTTCAGGTGCTTCTTCCTATTATTCGTCGGCATATCGGTTCAGGCGAGAGTTAGATGGTGTCCCTTCGTCATTGAGCAGGGGGGCAGCGGCGCTGTGCCCCTGCTTCAGACAGGTAGGAGTCTCCTCGGAATTTGGCTGGAGGCTCTCTCCCTTTTGCGATCCCTCGCCCACTTTGAAACAGTCCCACGGCGCGATGCAAATGGACGTTATGGGTTCATCTGGTATAATCCAATTTAGCTGTCCGCGCGCTGGAGAGGGGCGAGGATGGAACAGATCTTCGTGACCTACGTCCCGAAGTCCTCTTCGGAGGCCCTCGGAGCAGCAATCCGGCGCGGTCTGGAGGCGCTGGGGATCGCTCTGCCGAATGGGCGTCGGGTCCTCCTTCAGCCGGCCTGCCCATGGGCTCATCCCCGCTTCGCCCCCCCACGCCTTCACGCCCGTCGCGCTCCTAGAGGCGGTGCGCTCACTGCTTGCCGATGGTTCTGTTGTTGTGGGAACAGGAAGTCTTCCCGGCTTCCCAGCCCGCTACGCCATGCAGCAAGCGGGCTATGAGGGATGGGCTCGTCGCCATCACATCCCGCTGATTCCCCTTGACGAGGTCTTTGCTGGGAAAGCCCCTTGTTGGCCGGATCTTCTTCAGGACATCGATCTCTTGATCGCGCTGCCCCGCCTGACCGGGAGCGGATTCCTGGGGTTCGCCGGCGCGACGCGACATCACATGTTCCTGCTGAACCCTGCAGCGCATCTCCGCGCCTATCCCCGTCTACCGGAGGCAATCCTTCAGATCTTGCAAGATCATCCTCCGCACCTGATCATTTTAGATGCCACTCAAGTGCTCCATCGCGGAGGAGAGCTGGCAGGCAAGCCACTGGCATTCTCCCTTCTGATGATGGGAACTCATCTGCTCGCGATAGATCTCATCGCGGCCCGGCTCTACGGCCTGGATCCTCTGGAAGTTCCGTGGATCCGACGGGCTGTTCAACAGGGCTTGGGCCCGGCCGATCTTTCGGAGATCCGCATTATAGGAGATCTGTCCCTGGATGATCTGAGCCGGCTGGGAGAACAGGTAACCCGTCCGGATCCGCTTCCAGAGCGCTATCCATGGCCGCCCCAGGTGCGGGTGCATCGTTCGGAGGCTGAACCTCTCTGGAACATCCCCGGGGCGTTGATGGAAACCCTCTGGGTGCTAGAGCATGCGGGGGTCTCCTTGGCCAAAGCACGCGAGGCAGCGATCGTGATCGGATCGGTGGGAGAGCTCCCCCGGCCGCGGACAGACACTGCGGCGGCGATCCTTCTGGGAGACTCCGCGCGGGCAGATTATCGAGGATACAGTCGCGTCGTCCGGCTGCCGGGCTGCCATGTCCCCGCAGCCCGGCTCCTGCTGGATCTGCCCTACATCCTGCAGGTGGCCTCCCTCCGAAGCGAGCTGGGCTGGGGGTTCCTGTGGGCATCCCTCCGGGCCTTCCTGCAGCGTCAGCTCCGGCCCCGCAGTCTGCGTGAGGCCCGGATGTAAAGGAGGTGAAATCGAGGAGAGCGAGATGGTTCCCGCATCAATGGATCTCACCTTCGAGGAGGTTGCCATGTTTGCCACCCTGCAACGTATCGGTCGTTCCTTCTGAACATCCCATGGCTGGCGGACGCAGGAGGAGTGATCTTCAGCAACCTGCCCCTGTTGTTTGCAATCGGTGTGGCCATCGGCTTCACCGCCGACGTCGGGACAGCTGGCTTGTCCGGGGCGGTGTGTTACTGGGTGCTGACGAAGGTCATGGCTAACATCAGCACCAGCGTTTATCGCCTCGAGAGGCCTTCCGATATGGGGGTGCTCGCCGGCATCCTGAGCGGCCTGCTGGCGGCTTACCTTTACGAGCGCTTCCACACCATCCAGCTCCCCGAGTGGCTGGCTTTCTTTGGCGGCAAGCGGTTCGTCCCTATCGTCACCGCCTTTGTGGCGGTGATCTTAGGGAGCGTCTTCGGGCTGATCTGGCACTGGCCGGAACAATGGCTGGCGGCCGTAGGGAACTGGGCCACTCAGGCCGGGCCTATAGGGGCAGCGGCCCACGCCTTCCTGAACCGTTTGCTGATCCCCTTCGGCCTTCATCACATCATCAACTCCATCGTCTGGTTCCAGTTCGGAGATCTCACCCGCTTCTTTGAGACCCGGGGGGCGGAGGGGGGGCTGTTCATGACCGGGTTCTTCCCCATTATGCTCTTCGGCCTGCCCGGTGCTGCCCTGGCGATGTATATGACCGCGGATCCGAAGCGCCGGGCCATCGTGGGCGGCATCCTCTTCTCAGCAGCCCTGACCTCCTTCGTCAC
>JAGHYO010000053.1 GCA_017743605.1 Thermoflexus sp.
TCTCCGATGCGCTCCAGGAACGGGCGCGAGGAGGGCATCACCACGACCAGATCCAAATCGGAGTCTGGATGGAGTCGGCCCTCCGCCAGGGAACCGAACAGGATCACCCGTTGAGGGACATAATGGGTTCGCAGGAAGTCCGAGAAGCAGGTTAGCTCGGCCTCCAGGGCGGCCTGCCGCTGCTGGAGCTCCTCCGGGGGAGAGGCATCTCGGATCATCCAAGCGCTCCTATCGAGAGGATCCCCTGGCGGCCTCCTCTTCATAACGCGTGGGGCATTTGAGCAGGAGGGTCTGGGCGTAGAACACCCCGTCCGGCCCCAGGGTGCCCTCCACGATCGCCTGGGCCTCGTTCTGCAGGAGGTCCGGCTTCGCCCCCTGGTAGACCACCTTGAGGGGCTGGGCCTTGCCGATGTCGGCCACCCGGTCCACCAAGCCGAACTCGATGTACAGCGTCTCCGGATCATAGCGGATCGTCCCGCCGTCCACGATCCCCGAGAGGCGGATGGGGCGGCCTTGCAGGCTTGCCGCCCGCGCCTCTAACTCGGAGACGGTAAGGTAATACTGGGACGCGCTGCGCAACCCGTTGATGATCAGCATTCCGATAGCAGCCAGGAGCAAACCGCCTCCCACCCAGAAGCGAGCGCGCATCTGAGGCCTCCCTCTGTGTGCTCTAATGCGAGTCTAACATATCTGGGATGTTTCTTCTATTTCTCGCTGAGGAATCGGGAGTTGGCGCTCCACAATCCGCGGAGACGGAGCCTTGCGAAGTGGCGAAAGAGGGAACGCGCGCCCTCACTAACCGAGGAGGCGTCCGGTGGAGGGCTCTCCTTTGGATCGGACCGAGACCCATCGCAGGGCTCTTCCTCCAACGAGGGCGGATCCTCTCCACGATCCCTTAGGTTTGACCGGCTGGGGAACCGTCGCGATTCGCTCCCGCTCCGGAGGCATCGCTTTCGCTCCCCATTCGCTATATATTTTACCGGTAGACTGTTTTTACCGGTAGAATGTGCCTGGCCTCCTGGACCAGGCTGATTCTGCTCTCTTGGGAGCCTCAGGGGATGAAAGCGCTCACTGTCGCGCAGATGCGCCAGGCAGAGGCCGCGGCGGACGCCGCGGGCCACACCTACGCGCGGATGATGGAGCGGGCCGGCCAGGCGGTGGCCACCGAGATCGTCCGACGGATGCCCGTCCAGGGGCAGCGGATCTTGGTGCTGGTTGGCCCCGGCAACAACGGTGGAGACGGCCTGACGGCGGCCCATCTGCTGAAAGCGGCCGGGGCGGAGGTGGCCTGTTACCTCCTCAAACCCCGGGAGGAGACCGATCCTGTCTTCCAGGCGGCGAAGGCGGCGGGCTGCTTCATCGCCCAGGCCGGCGACGACCGCACGTGGCGGGTGCTCCGCCTCTGGATCCGCAGCGCTGCGGTCATCGTCGACGCCCTGCTGGGGACCGGGACCACGCGCCCGCTGGAAGGGGACCTGTTGCGGATGCTCCAGATCGTGCGCGCCGAGGTGAGCGATCGGCGGCTGTGGCCTGTCTCCTTCTTCGCCCCAGGCTGCCCGCTGGTCCCTACGGCCCGGACCTCCCGGGTGCCCCCGGAGCCCTGGCTAGTAGCCGTGGATGGACCTACAGGGATGAACTACGACACCGGGGAGCTGGACCCCCACGCCTTCCACGCAGATCTCACCGTGACTTTTGCGCATCCGAAGGTCGGTCACTTCCGGTTCCCGGCCGCGCACGCCGTAGGGGAGCTGGTGGTGGCGGACATCGGGATCGATCCGAAGTGGGTCCCGGAGGGCGCCTTCGAGGTGATGGACGCGGCGATGGCGCGGGCCTGGCGTCCCCCACGCCCGGCGGACGCTCACAAGAACACGTTCGGGAAGGTCGTGGTGGTGGCGGGATCCACGAACTACCCGGGCGCGCCCGGGCTGGCGGCCCACGCAGCGGCGCGGGTCGGCGCCGGATGGGTTACCCTGGCGGTCCCCCGGGCCATCTACCCGGTCCTGGCTGCGCGGACGGCGGAGATCACCTACGTCCTGCTGCCCGACGAGCTCGGCGTCCTGATCCCGGATGCGGTGGAGGTGCTGGCGAAGGCCGTCGAGGGCTACGCCGCCATGGTCCTCGGGCCGGGCCTCACCCAAGAGAAGGAAGCGGTGGCTTTCGTGCACCGGATGTTCGGAGTGGAGCGGGCCCTGAAGCGGGGACGCATAGGCTTCCAGCCGGAGCTGGAGGTCGGGGAGGTGCCGCCGTCCGCCTTCTCCTGGCCGCCTCTGATTGTGGACGCAGATGGCTTGAACGCCCTCGCCCAAGCCAAGGACTGGGCATCCCGGCTTCCCAGCCCCGCAATCCTCACCCCTCATCCGGGTGAGATGGCCCGGCTGACCGGTCTGGAGAAAGAGAACATCGAGACGGATCGGCTGGGGATCGCCCGGCAGTTCGCCCAAGCCTGGGGCCACGTGGTGGTGCTGAAGGGCGCGTTCACCGTGGTGGCCGCCCCCGATGGCCGGGCCCTGGTGATGCCCTTCGCCAACCCGGCGATGGCCACTGCCGGGACAGGGGATGTGCTGGCGGGAGCCATCGCTGGCCTGCGGGCCCAGGGCCTGGGTCCCTTCGAGGCGGCCGCTCTGGGCGTGTATCTGCACGGCCTGGCCGGCGAGCGAGCCCGTGCGGAGATCGGGGAGGCCGGCGTGACCGCTGGGGATCTGATCCCCCAACTTCCCATGACCTTTCGGGCCCTGAGCGAGTGAGCCTCTCGGCTTTTCACAGGAGCTCGCGCATGCACCCCGAACGGGAGGACCTGAACGCGCTTTTGGGGGAGCTGGACCCTCAAGGGCCGCCTCAGTGGCGCTGGGTCTATCGGGCGGCGCCCGGGGCCCGACGCATTGGCGTTCTCTCCGCCTCTTTCAATCCTCCCACCCGCGCCCACGTGGCCCTGTTGGAGGCCGCCCGAGCGGCCTTCGATCTGGAGGAGGGCGTGTGCCTGTTGACGCTTCTCCATGTGGAGAAGCCGCTGGTCGGGTTCGGGATGTCCGAGCGGCTGCGCATGCTCCTTGCTATCGCCCGGGCGCGGCCGGCCTGCAGCGTGGCCCTCTGCAACCGCCCCCGCTTCTTCGAGATGGCTCAGGCCCTCCGGGATGCGGTGGGGGAGGGACCTCAGCTCTTCTTTCTGATAGGTGGCGACACCCTGATCCGCCTGTTCGATCCCCGCTATTATCCGGACCTGGCGATGGAGGCGACGCTGGATCGCCTGTTCGCCGCCGCCCGCCTGCTTGTCGCGCCGCGCCCCCCGTGGGACCTCCCCGCCCTGGAGGCCTTCCTGGATGATCCCGCCCGCGCCTCCTATCAGCAGCACATCGCTTTTCTCACGCTTCCCTCCGATCTCGCTGGGATCTCCTCCACGGAAGTCCGCCAGCGCTTGGCGCGCCGGGAGCCCGTCGACGACCGGGTGCCCCCAGAGATCCTGCCCAATCTCGCTGGCATCCGATAGGACGCTCCCCTCAGCCCTTTGTCCTTCCCGGACGTTTCATACGCCTTTGTAAAATCGACTCGACAAATGGAGAAATGCGAAGTTTCAGGATCCCAACGGCGGGGGCGGGGAGGCGTCCGGAAGGACGTACGGCGGAAGATGGCGAGCGTGGGGGGCGTGGGCAAGCCTTGGGGCTGCTTGGGCTGGCCTTCGCGAGGTTCCTGGCCCGGATGGCGCTGGCCATCGATCGGGGAAACGCTCTCATCCAGCGGCGTTGGTCCCAGAGCGCCGCTGACGCTGCCGCTCTCTGCGGCACCTGGCGCCTGTGAGCGATCCGGCGCTGGGGTATGAGTGAAGCGGACCTCCTCGCCCCGCGGGAGGCCATCGACGTCCAAGGCGTCTTCAGCGCGGACGGTGCCCTCGACGCCTTCGAGGTTCACTATACATGGAGCGATCTACTGGAAGGATCTTTCCTTAGGGCAGGGGACCTTCCTCTTCTGGTCCTCCTGGGCTTTGTGGTCATCCGCTGCATGAACCGCCCCTGTGTGCGAGGCATTGAGGCGATAGATGGCGAAATTGTTTTTCTTTGGGAGGTGCTTTCTTCTTGAATCTTCGCCCTTTTCAACACCCTAAAGGATCTCGCCGCAGGCCACCCCTACAACCCCAAACCTCAACCCCTCGATGACGCCAAGGGTCGCGGCGAAAGCCGCTTCTACAGGAGTGGATTTCTGCAGGAGGGGCTTCAGCCCTGAACCCGTCTTCAAGGTCGCAAAGGGTCCCGATAAAGACAGCTCCTGCAATCCCGAACTTCAGGCTCTCAAACGACATAAGTCGCGCCAAAAGCTGCTCCTACAAACGTCCGTGTTTGTGCAGGAGGTCTTCGCCCGGACCCCATGCGCAAGTCCCGCGAAATGTTGCCCGTCGTCTAAGCCTCTCTATAATCCGGGGGAGGGAAACCAATGGATCCTGCAACGCCTGAGGGAGGATATGTCGGCAATGGCGTTCCCGATGGGCTGGGAGGAACCTAGGAGTCCGTTCTGCCGGCTGCTCAAGGATCGGATTGATCTCTACCACGTGCCCTTCAGCGAGCGGTCCTCGCGCATGATGGTGTTCGCCGAGGACTTGCGCCCGGGGGTGCCGGGATTGTTCATCAAGCTGGCCGAGCGATGGGAGAAGCAACAGGAGAAGTTCGGGAATTACCGCCAGCGCCGTCCTATCGTGGAGCGCCTGGTCTTCCTCGGCCCGGACGGCGAGCCCCTCCCCGCTTCCTTCACCGCCTACCCCCACGCGGTGTTCTTCCACACCCCCCGCGGGACCATTGGGATGACCTTCAACGACCTGGAGGCCCTTTATTTCTCCCTTCCCCCGGAAACCATCGGCCTCCAGTTCACTGCCCAGGCGGAGACCGCCCGCGCCGATCGCCGGGGCGGCATCCTGCGGGGGGTGCGCAATCTTGCCTACACCACCAACGCCCGCCTGCGCCTCAATCAGATCGAGTCCGCCGGCCCCGGCCTCTTCCGGATCACCTTCCTGGTGGAGCCCACCCCCGACGCCGCCGTCCTGCTGAACATCACCCCTCGCCTCGGATTCAACCGCAGCCTGCGGCCAGCGCTCCCTGTCTTCCAGGAGGCCGAGGCCCGCTGGCACGAGTGGTTCGCCGCTGCCCCGCCGGTCCACGAGGCCCTGGCCCCCCAGTATTACTACGCCTGGTGGGTGATGCGGGCCGGGCTGATCTCCCCCCGCTTCTACATGACCCGCGAGGGGATGACCCCCAGCAAGATCCACTACGTAGGGGTCTGGCAGTGGGACGCTTGCTTCCACGCCCTGGCCTATCGTTATATGGACCTCAAGCTGGCACAGGATCAGATCCGCTTGGTCCTTGATCACCAGCGGGAGGACGGGATGGTCCCTGACGCGGTGCATGATGAAGGCCGGGTCACCCATCTTTCCCTGCCGGTGGACGCCGATGTGACCAAGCCCCCCATCACCGCTTGGGCGGCTTGGAAGCTCTATGAGCTAGGGGGCGATCGGGATTTCCTGGATGAGATCTATGAGCCCCTGGTGCGCTGGAACCAGTGGTGGTTCGAGCGGAACGATGGCGATAGGGATGGCCTGTGCCAGTATAACCATCCCTATTCCTCGGGATGGGACGATTCCCCCGTGTGGGATGGGGGGATGCCGGTGGAGCCGCCGGACCTGAACACCTATCTGGTGATCGAGAGGGATCATCTGGCCCGCATCGCCGAGGTGATCGGGGAGACGGAGGACGTGGCGCGCTGGCGGGCCGAGGCGGACGCCCTTGCCCGCCGCATGATCGCGGCGATGTGGGATGAGGAGGCCGGGCTGTTCTGGCCGCTGCGGCAGGAGCAGCCGGTGCGCATCAAGACCCCCCTCAGCCTCTACCCGTTGCTCACCGGGCGCCTCCCCCAGCACATTGTGGAGCGGCTGGTGGCCCATCTTCAGGATCCGCACGCCTTCTGGCCGCGCTATCCCATCCCCACCGTGGCCCTGGACGATCCGCACTATAATCCGGAGCAGATGTGGCGCGGCCCCACCTGGCTGAACATCAACCGCCTCTTCATCGAAGGGCTGTTCCGGTGCGGATACCCGGAGCTGGCCCGGGAGCTGCGGCGGCGCACCCTCCGGCTGGCCATGGTCCATCGCGACCTCTTCGAGTATTACCATCCGGAGACCGGCGGACGGCCGCCCCGCGCCGCCCCCATCTTCGGCTGGACCTCAGCGGTGTTCATCGATCTGGCCATCGAGGCCAGCCGGGAGCCCGACTTGGATCTCTGATTCCCTGAATTTCAGGAACAGCGCCATGCGGGGGCGGAGGGATCGCACCTTCGGCAGGGAACATGGGAATGACGCGGATCCGGTTGACCCTGGAACAGATCGCTCATGGCGGCGAGGCCATCGGCCGCCACGAAGGCAAGGTGATCTTCGTCCCCTTGGGGATCCCCGGGGAGCGGGTGGAGATCGAGGTGGTGGAGGACCACCGCTCGTATGCCCGAGGACGGATCCTCCAAGTGCTCCATCCGGCGCCGGAGCGGATCGATCCACCGTGTCCGCATTTTGGGACCTGTGGCGGCTGCCATTTCCAGCACATCGCCTATGAGGCCCAGCTGCGCCGCAAAGAGGCCGTCGTCCGGGATGCGCTGCGCCGCATCGGGAAGATCGAGGACCCGCCGGTGCGCCCGGTGATCCCCAGCCCGCATCCCTTCGGCTACCGGAACCAGGTCCAGTTCTCCGTCTCCGCAGACGGCCGCCTGGGCTTCCAGGCCATGCGCTCCCACCGGGTGATCCCGATCACCCGGTGCTGGATCGCCCATCCCATGCTCCAGGAGCTCTACGAAGCCCTCGAGATCGAGGGGCTGCCCCTGCGCCGCCTCATCCTTCGCGGCGGCGTCCGCACCGGGGACCGCATGGTGATCTTCGAGACGCAGGGGGATGAACCACCCCTCCTGGAGACCGATCTGCGGGTTTCCCTGGTCCTGCTCACCGAGCAGGAGAAGGCCGTCCCGCTCATCGGCCTGGATTACCTCACCGAGGAGGTGGAGGGATTCCGCTTCCGGATCTCCGCGCCCAGCTTCTTCCAGACGAACACGGCGGTGGCGGAAGCGCTGGTTCGCCGAGTGCGGGAGTGGGCGGACCTGAATGGGACGGAGGCGGTCCTAGATGCATATGGCGGGGTCGGGCTGTTCGCAGCGCACCTGGCGCCCTCCGCTCGGCGAGTAGTGCTGATCGAGGCGCACCCGGCGGCCGCTGCCGACGCCCGCTATAATCTCTCCGGCTTCCCTCACGTGGAGGTCGAGGCGGGGACGGTGGAGGAGGTGGCGCCCGGGCTGGAGGGACCTTTCGATGTGGTGGTGGCGGACCCGCCCCGGACGGGGTGTTCGCCGGAGGCCCTGGAGGCGCTGTGGGCTCTGCGCCCCTCCCGCTGGATCCACGTCTCCTGCGATCCGGCCACCCTGGCCCGGGACGCCCGGCGCCTGATCGATGCCGGGTATCGCCTGGTGGAGGTCCAGCCGTTCGACATGTTCCCGCAGACCTATCACGTGGAGGCGGTCTCGCTGTTCGTACGCGAGTAGAGGGGCCGAATGAGTCCGGCCTCCGAGAGGCCTGCGGCTGACGGTCGGCCTATGCGTTGAGCGAATTCGACCCCGGGAGGCCTGTGGCCAGCGGCCGGCCCGCGTCGACTGGAGAGCAAAGACGTGAGGGAGGGCTGACACCTGGCGCGGTTGCCCCTGGAGGCCGATTTCAATGAGCGGGAACCTGATTCGTGGACGAGGAGGTCTTGATGCCGTTCCTGCGATTGGATGCGGGTGACCTACTGGCCCTTGGGGCGATCTTCCTGTTCGCCCTGCCGTTGCACGAGCTGGCCCACGCCTGGGTAGCAGAGCGGCTGGGGGATCCCACCCCTCGGCGTGCCGGGCGGGTCACCTTCAATCCCGTGGCCCATCTGGATCCCATCGGGGCGCTGATGCTGGTGCTGGCCGGGTTCGGGTGGGCCCGCCCGGTGCCGGTGAACCCCCTCTATCTCCGGTATGGGCCGCGCGTGGGCATGGCCCTGGTGGGCGGCGCGGGGCCGGCGGCCAACCTGCTCCTGGCCGGGCTGGGGATCCTGGTCTATTGGGCCGCTCCGCAGCCTCTGCTCACAAGCCCACTGGCCTTGGACTTCTTGCTGGCCTGGATCCTCATCAACGTCGGGCTGGCGGTGTTCAACATGCTGCCGCTGCCGCCCCTGGACGGCTTCCGCGTGCTGCAGGGGTTGTTGCCGCCGGACATGGCTTATGCCTACGCCCGGCTCGAGGCCTACGGCCCGCTCCCCCTTCTCCTCTTCCTGATCCTGAACTCGCAGCTGGGGCTCCTTTCCTCTATTCTTCAGCCAGTTTATGGTCTGGTCTTCCTGTTAATGCGTCTCTGAAAGGCGCGCCGACGGCGGCCGCTTCCTACCCCAGGCGCATACGCCGGAAGGCTTCGGCGTAATGCAGGCCGACAGCCCGCCCCTCCCTGGCCGCCCAGGCTCGTAGCGTAGGACCGGGATCCCAGTCCCCGATTTGGGAGCGATGGCAGCGCAGGGCCTCGATCTTGAGCGCGATGGTCTCCTCAATGTTGATCCACAGGTTGGGCTGGGCGGCCTCGTAGATGTAGACCTCCTGCACCCGATGAGGCGGCAGGCCCAGCTCGGGGAAGATCAGGGGCATCCCGGCGGCCGGGGAGACTGCCTCCAGAGCGGCCTGCGCTGCAGCGCGGTGATCCGGATGGTTGATGTAATCCTCGCCGTAGAAATAGGCGGAGGGATCCCCGCAGACCAGGGCCTGAGGACGGAAACGGCGGATCTCCCGAATCAGCTCCCGCCGCAGCTCCAGGGTCGGCTGCAGCAGGCCATCGGGGTAACGAAGGAAGACCACCTCCTCTAGGCCCAGAACGCGGGCGGCTGCTTTTTGTTCCTCCTCCCGGATGTGCGCCATCTCCTCCCGGGAGCGACCTGCCTCTTCCGTCCCGGCGTCGCCGCTGGTGCACAGCACCAGGGCGATGCGACATCCCCGACGGGCCCACTTGGCCAGCGTGCCCGCGCAGGTGAACTCCACATCGTCGGGATGCGCCGCCACCACTAGGGCGCGCTCCGGCGTCACCGGCTCCTCCATAGATCCTCCCGAAGACTATAGGTTCAAGCGGGCCCGAAAGTGCCCGCTGCCTTCAAATGCCTGACTATACCCCTGCTCCTCCATCCCGCGAAAGCCCTCTCCCTCCGGCAAGCCCTGCGGCTTCGCTCCTCGGAGATCTATCATCGATATCCATCGATTCATCGAAATACATCGATGAATGATGTTCACCGAAATCTCACGGAACCTACACGTTTTCTTAACGCATGGGAAGGCGCAAATGGAGTAAAATCCCGCTCGTGAAAAGGGAGGCCTGGCCCTTCTCAGATCACCCTGTGTCCGGAGGCGGGAGGAGATGGAGGGTCGGAAGCGCCTGGAGGAGGAGCCCCCTGGTGGGAAGCGGCGCAGCCCGCGGGCGCCGATCTGGCGGGATGTGCCCGATGCGCTCTGGGACGACTGGCGCTGGCAGCTCACCCATCGGCTGAACTCAGTGGAGCAGCTCCAGCAGATCCTCCGTCTTAGCCCCGAGGAGGGGGCCGGTGCGGCGGCGACCCACCGGTTTCGCATGGATATCACCCCCTATTTCGCCTCGCTGATCGACCCGGACGATCCGAACTGCCCCATCCGGCGTCAGGTGATCCCCACAGCCAGGGAGCTGGAGCCGACGCCGGGACTGATGACCGACTCCCTCGCCGAGGACCAGCACTCCCCGGTCCCCGGTCTGGTCCATCGCTATCCTGACCGGGTCCTGATGCTGGTGACCACCCAGTGCGCCAGCTACTGTCGGTTCTGCACCCGCAGCCGCATCGTGGGGGATCCCCACGCCAACTTCGGGCGGCGGGATTACGACCGGCAGATCGAGTACATCGCCCACACGCCCCAGGTCCGCGACGTGCTGCTCTCCGGGGGCGACCCGCTGATTCTCCCCCAGCCGATCCTGGAGGACCTGTTGCGCCGGCTGCGCGAGATCCCCCATGTGGAGATCATCCGCATCGGGACGCGGGTGCCCATCTTCCTGCCGCAGCGGATCACTGAGGACCTGGTGGCCATGCTGCGCAAATATCATCCGCTCTGGATGAACATCCACGTCAACCATCCTAAGGAGCTCACCCCGGAGGTCACTGAGGCCCTGGCGAAGCTGGCCGACGCGGGCATCCCCCTGGGCAGCCAGACGGTGCTCCTCGCTGGGGTCAACGACTGTCCCCACATCATCCGCGCCCTGGTCCACGAGCTGGTCAAGCGCCGGGTCCGGCCCTACTACCTCTATCAGTGCGATCTGGTGGAGGGGGCCGGGCACTTCCGCACGCCGGTCTCGAAGGGGCTGGAGATCATGGAGGCCCTGCGGGGCCACACCAGCGGCTACGCCATCCCCATGTATGTGATCGACCTGCCGGGCGGGGGCGGCAAGGTGCCCGTGATGCCCAACTACCTGCTGGCCATGAACGAGCGCCGGGTGGTGCTGCGCAACTTTGAGGGCTTCATCAGCACCTACGAGCAGCCCACTGATTACACGCCCCATGACCCGAGCCGGTGCGAATACTGCCGGAACCAGCGCTCGGAGCCTGGCCAGCGTGGGATCTTCGGGCTGCTCCAGGGCGACGCCATGACCATCGCGCCGGAGGGCTTCCGGGCCGTGCACCGGCGGCTCCAGACCGGGGGCACCGAAACCACGCCCCTGATCATCGGGGAGCCCCTCCCCGTCGTCAACGGGGAGGTGCTGTGATGCGCGTGGCGGTCCTGGCCAACCTCAAGCGGAACGCCCCGAGGGGGCCGGACGATCCGCCGGATGCCTGGGCGGAGCTGGATTCGGAGGAGACGGTGGAGGGGATCGCCCAAGCCCTGGAGGCCGCAGGCCACACCACGGCCATCTTCGAGGGCAACCTGGAGCTCCCAGAGGCCCTCGGCCGGTTCCGGCCGGACATCTGCTTCAACATCTGCGAGGGCTACTGGGGGGACTCCCGGGAGGCCCACATCCCGGCCATGCTGGAGATGCTGCGCATCCCTTACACGGGCTCCCGGGTCCTGGCCCTGGCCATCTCCCTGGACAAGGCGATGACCAAGCGGGTGTGGGCCGCGGAGGGCCTGCCCACGCCGCCCTTCCAGGTTTTCCGTCGTCCTGGGGAGCCCATGGACCCCTGCCTCTCCTTCCCCCTCTTCGTCAAGCCGAACCGAGAGGGGAGCGGGATGGGGATCTCGGCGAAGTCGGTGGTGATGAACGAGGCGGAGCTGCGGGAGCAGGTGGCCTATATCCTGCGGACCTACCGGCAGGAGGCCCTGGTGGAGGCCTTCATCGACGGCCCGGAGCTCACGGTCGGCCTCATCGGGAACGTCGAGGGGGACGCGGCGTGGCTGCGGCCGCCGGGAGGGTGGGCCACTGAGGAGGGGCTGGACTTAGGGGGCGTCCACGTCTTCCCGCCAATGATGGTGGACTTCAGCCCGTGTCCTCCGGATCAGCGCGGCCTTTACACGTCATACATCAAGTCGGAGATGCCTCTGGGCCCCCGCTATCTTTGCCCGGCGCCGTTGGACGGGGGGTCGTTGCGAGAGGCCCAGCGGCTGGCCTTCGAGGCCTTCCGGGCCATCGAGGCCTGCGACGTGAGCCGGGTGGACATGCGGATCGATGCGGCCACGGGGCGGATCTACCTGCTGGAGATCAACACCCTGCCCGGGCTGAACCCCCACTACAGCGATATGGTGCTCAACGCCCGGGCCGATGGGATGGCCTATGAGTTGCTGATCCTGCGGATCCTGGAGGCGGCTTGCCGTCGCTACGGCCTGTCCCTGGAGCCGGCGGCCCCCGCGGCCGTCGCAGCGGGCGCGAAGCGAATCCCGGTCGGGAAGAGGGACGGCGTGGGATGAGGCATAGAGCTGTAAGGTGGCTGCTCGCGTTCGCTCTGCTTTCGGTAGGAGGATCCTCCGCCCCGACCCTCCGTGAGGAGCGACCATGCGCCGTCGTTCGGCGATGCCGGGTCGCGTGCTGATCTTGTATAGCGTGGTGG
>JAGHYO010000054.1 GCA_017743605.1 Thermoflexus sp.
GTCGGCGAGGGGACAGGGGAAGGGGTGCGTTGCGGCAGAGATGGGAAATCCACCGCGACGAGGGGAGGCGGCATGGTGGGCGTCGGAGGCCGGACCTCCCCTGCCGTCGTAGGAGAGGCGCACGCGCTGAGCCCCACCACCCCAAAGATCAGGAGCCATCGAAGCGGCTGCATCCTGAATCCCATATCTCCTCCTCCTGAAGGATCTCCCCTGCCTTGAAGTATAAACCGGGTGAGACCAGCCCGTTGCCGCGCGAGGTGGGGGGTCTTCCCACGAACGAGGCGCTGGAGGAAGGTCGGCCGGCGTCCGCCGCGCCGGCCCGGCCCCTAGACCCCTGTGGAGAGAGCGGCTGTTCATTCCGAGGATGAGGAGGACGATCTGCTCTCCGACCCCTCCTTGCCTTTGTTGGCGGACTTACGGCTTTCGGTGATATACCAGCCGTCGCCTTTGAAAATGATTCCAGGGGGGGAGAACACCCGGCGCACGCCCGGGTGGCCCTTCGGACAGCGTTCCAGGGGAGGATCGGTAAACCGTTGCTGCTGCTCGAAGCGCATGCCGCAGACCGGGCACTCGTATTCATAGATGGGCATGGGTGACCACCTCCTGCGTCGACGGGCTGTCGGGCGATCTGGGAAAGGGACAGGGGCGGGCCGAGGGCCCGCCCCTGTCGGATTCGGGCTTCGACCCGGGATCAGAATTCCTCGGGCGGCGACGGCGGGGTCTCCTTCTTCTTCTCCGGCACCTCGGTGACCAGGGCCTCGGTGGTGAGGATCATGGCGGCCACGCTGGCGGCGTTCTCCAGGGCGATCCGGGTCACCTTCGCCGGGTCGATGATGCCCGCCTCCACCATGTCCATGTATTCGTTGGTGAGCACGTCGTAGCCAACGTTGGGATTATCCTTCTCCTTCTGGAGGCGACGCACCATCTCCCCCACCACCGCGCCGTCCTCGCCGGCGTTCTCGGCGATGCGGCGGAGCGGCTCCTCCATGGCGCGGCGCACGATGTGGATGCCTGTCCGAATATCGCCCTCGGCCTCCAGGTGATCCAGCGCCTTCGCCGCGTTGAGCAGGGCCACGCCGCCGCCAGGGACGATGCCCTCCTCCACCGCGGCGCGGGTCGCCGACAGGGCGTCCTCCACGCGGTGCTTCTTCTCCTTCAGCTCAACCTCAGTGGCCGCGCCGACGCGGATGATGGCCACCCCGCCAGCCAGCTTGGCCAACCGCTCCTGGAGCTTCTCGCGGTCGTAGTCGCTGGTGGTCTTCTCCATCTCGGACTTGATCTGCTCAATGCGGCCCTTGATGGCCTTCGGGTCGCCGCGCCCGCCGATGATGGTGGTGTCATCCTTGGTGACCACCACCTTGTCGGCCCGGCCGAGGTCGGGGATGCGTACGTTCTCCAGCTTGCGGCCCAGCTCCTCACTGATCACCTGTCCGCCGGTGAGGATGGCGATGTCCTGGAGCATGGCCTTGCGGCGCTCGCCGAAGCCGGGCGCCTTCACCGCCACGGCGTTGAAGATGCCCCGCAGCTTGTTCAGGACCAAGGTCGCCAGGGCCTCGCCGTCCACGTCCTCGGCGATGACCAGCAGGGAGCGGGTCTCGCCCTCCTGGAGCACGCGCTCCAGCACGGGGATGATATCCGCTGCAGCGGAGATCTTCTTGTCGTGGACCAGGATGTAGGGGTTCTCCAGCACCGCTTCCATCGTCTCGGGGTTGGTTACGAAGTAGGGCGAGATGTAGCCCCGATCGAACTGCATCCCCTCCACGTATTCCGTCTCGAAGGGCAGGCCGGTCTTGGATTCCTCCACCGTGATCACGCCATCCTTGCCCACCTTGTCCATCACCTCAGCGATCAGGTTCCCGATCTCCCGGTCCGCCGAGGAGATGGCGGCCACGTGGGCGATGTCGTCCTTGCTCTGGACCGGCTTGGCCATCTTCTTGATCTCCTCGACCGCGGCCTTGACCGCCATCTCGATGCCCTTCTTCAGGAGCATCGGATTGGCCCCTGCGGCCACGTTCTTCATCCCCTCCATGACGATCATGTGGGCCAGGACCGTTGCCGTGGTCGTCCCGTCGCCGGCCACGTCGTTGGTCTTGGTGGCCGCTTCCTTGAGGAGCTGCACGCCCATGTTCTCGTAGGGGTCGGGCAGCTCGATCTCCTTGGCCACTGTCACCCCGTCGTGGGTGATCGCGGGGGCTCCCCACTTCTTGTCCAGCGCCACGTTGCGGCCCTTGGGGCCTAGCGTGGTCCCCACCGCGTTGGCCAGGATGTCGATGCCGCGCTTCAGGCGGCGGCGGGCCTCCTCACCGAAAACCAGCTGCTTGGGCGCCATTTCCGATTACCTCCTTCACCGGGATTAAAGGCATGGGCGAGCGATCTTTCGCCCCTACTCCTCAATGATCGCTAAGATGTCGCTCTCCTTGAGGATGAGGAGCTTCTTGGCGGTGTCCGTCTTAAACTCGGTGCCGGCGTACTTAGCGAAGAGGACGCGATCACCGACTTTGACCTCCATCGGAACCCGCTTGCCGCTCTCATCCACGCGCCCCGGGCCCACGGCGATCACGCGGCCCTCCTGGGGGCGCTCCTTCGCCGTCTCTGGGAGGATGATACCGGTGGGGGTCATCTCCTCCCGCTCGATGGGCTCCACCACCACCCGATCCGCAAGCGGTCGAAGTTTGAGCTCCGCCATCTCTGCCCTCCTTGGGGAACTTAGATTTGGGGGTTGAGAAGCAGCTTACTTCACCTGGACCTTGATGGTTCGCGCTTTCACCGCCTCCGCTTTGGGCAGCCGCAGGGTCAGGACCCCGTGCTCGTATTCCGCCGTGGCTCTGTCTGCGACCACTTCGACCGGGAGCACGAAAGAGCGGGCGAAGGCGCCGAGGCGGCGCTCCTGACGCACCCAGGATCCCTCCCGGGCCTCCTGCTCCTCCCGAAGCTCTCCGCGTAGGGTGACGGTGTTCCCGCTCACCATCACCTCTAAATCCTCGGGCCGCACCCCGGGGATGGCCGCCTTCATCACCACCTCGTCTCTGGCTTCATAGATGTCCACAGACGGCCAGTCGGGGGGACCGAAGAAGAGAGAAGGACGGGCGAAGGCCTCGTCCAGGATCCGATCGATGGCCCGCCGCAACGAGAGGACCTCCTGGAAGGGATCCCACCGTCGAATCTCGCCAGCCATCGCAGGCCTCCTCCGGCAAGCTCTCCGGGATTGGGGCATCCCGGCCCCTTATCGTAAGCAGCTCGCGTTAGAGCCGCGCAAGAGCCACATAAGAGTTTCATAAGAGCTTCAGGCCGCCCGTCGGGCCAGCGCCTTCACGCGCAGATTGTTCGCCACATTGCGGACCCCATGGACCGAGCGAGCGATCTCCTCTGCGCGCTGACCTGCCGCCTCGTCCGGCACCCAACCGGCCAGGGTGACATCGCCCTGGACGCTGGTGACCAGCACCTGAGCGCACGGCGGGCCGAGGTCCGGATCCGCCGCCAGGCGCAGGCCCAGCTCGGCCTCGATCTCCGGATCGGAGATCAGGTCGTTCTGCACCTCCTGCACCCCCGGCACCGCTCGGGCAAGGTTCTCCGCCATGCGCTTCATGGAAGTGGAGGGCACCACCCCCTCCAGGATCACCCGTCCGTCCCGAGCACAGATCCGGATCAGGTGGAAATTCACCCGGAGGGGGTCATAACGATAGAGGCGCTCCTCCACCTTCGCCTGCAGGGTCGCGTCGTCCATCACGTCCAGATCCATGGGTTCCGCTCCGGCTAAGGGCAAGGAGAAGGTCTGGAATGATGAACGCGGGTCGCATTCGGATGGGCCTCGGCCTCAGACCTGGCGGTATTCGCCCTCCACCACCTCGCCCTCGCCTGAAGGCCGGGAGCCGCCCGAGCTGCCGGTCGCCGCGGCGCGCTGATAGACCGTCTGGCCGATGGCCAGGGCCGCCTGGCGCAGCTCCTGGGTGAGCTGCCGGATGCGGGCGGTGTTGTCCGTGCCCATCGCTTCCTTCAGCTGACGGATCAGGTTCTCCAGGCGCTCGCGGTCCGTCGGGCTCACCTGATCGCCCAGCTCCCGCAAAGAGCGCTCCACGCTGTAGATCATGTTGTCCGCCTCGTTGCGGGCCTCGGCCAACTCACGCCGGCGCCGGTCCTCCTCGGCGTAGCGCTCGGCCTCCTTGAGCAGCCGCCCCACCTCCTCCTTGGACAGGTTCGTGGAGGCGGTGATGGTGATCTTGGCCTCCTTCCCGGTCGCCCGGTCCCGGGCCGAGACGTTCAGGATGCCGTTGGCGTCGATGTCGAAGGTCACTTCGATCTGCGGCACCCCTCGCGGCGCCGGCGGGATGCCCTCCAGGCGGAACTGGCCCAGCAGGATGTTGTCCGCCGCCATCGGCCGCTCGCCCTGATAGACCTTGATGTCCACCGCCGTCTGGAGGTCCTCTGCGGTGGTGAAGACCTCGGCCTTGCGCACCGGGATGGTCGTGTTGCGCGGGATGATCACTGTCATCACCCCGCCCAGGGTCTCCACCCCCAGGGAGAGCGGCGTCACGTCCAGGAGCAGCACGTCCCGGACCTCACCGGCCAGCACGCCCGCCTGGATGGCCGCGCCGACCGCCACCACCTCGTCCGGGTTGACGCCCTTGTGTGGCTCCTTGCCGGTGAACTCCCGGACCAGCTGCTGAACCATGGGCATGCGGGTGGCACCGCCGACCAGGATCACCTCATCGATCTGCTCCGGGCGCAACTTGGCGTCCCGCAGCGCCTGCTCGAAGGGACCCTTCAGGCGCTCCAGCAGATGGCGGGAGAGCTGCTCGAACTTCGCCCGGGTCAGCCGCATCTGGAGATGCTTGGGCCCATCGGCCGTGGCTGTGATGAAGGGCAGGTTGATCTCCGTCTCCATCAGGGTGGAGAGCTCGATCTTGGCCTTCTCCGCCGCCTCCTTCAGGCGTTGCAGGGCCTGACGGTCCTTGCGTAGGTCGATCCCTTGCTCTTTCATGAACTCCTCGGCCACGTAGTCGATGATCGCCTGGTCCCAGTCATCGCCGCCTAGGTGCGTGTCGCCCGCCGTGGCCTTCACCTCGATCACGCCGTCTCCAACCTCCAGGATCGACACATCGAAGGTCCCGCCGCCCAGGTCCCACACCAGGATGATCTCGTTCTTCTTCTTGTCCATGCCGTAGGCCAGGGCCGCGGCCGTGGGCTCGTTGATGATGCGCAGCACCTCCAGCCCGGCGATCTTCCCCGCGTCCTTGGTGGCCTGGCGCTGGCTGTCGTTGAAGTAGGCCGGCACGGTGATCACCGCCTGGGTGACCGGCTCGCCCAGGTAAGCCTCAGCGTCCTGCTTCAGCTTGCGCAAGATCATCGCTGAGATCTCCTGAGGCGTGAACTCCTTGCTCACCGCTGGGATGAACACCCGGGCGTCCCCGTTCGGCCCCTCGACCACCTTAAAGGGAACCCGCCGGATCTCCTCGGGGACCTCGCTGAAGCGCCGGCCCATGAAGCGCTTGATGGAGAACACAGTGTTCTCTGGGTTGATGATCGCCTGGCGCTTGGCTGGCAGCCCGGCCATGCGTTCCCCGGTCTTGGTAAAGGCAACCACTGAAGGACAGAGGTTGCCTCCCTCGGCGACAGGGATCACCTTGGGCTCCCCACCCTCTATGACGGCGATCACCGAGTTGGTCGTCCCCAGATCAATGCCGACGATCCGCCCCTTCTTAGTCATCGGAGACCTCCTCCGCAGGATTCAGAGAACCTCCTCCTTCCGCATCCGAACGAGAGAGGCTTGCCAGGGGGGCCGGCAGCTGGATCCGCATCTGCGCCGATGAAGAAGGCCCGCGCTGGGCCAGCGCAGTCGGTGCCGTGGGCGACGGCAGCCGCGCGTAATCGCACTGGCATGGCCCCCCCTGGGCGCATCCCAGGCAACAGTAAGCGTGCCGACCCACAAGGACCGGCTGCCAGTCGAATCCAATCCCACAGTTCCGGCAGACCCGCGCCACGGATCCCCCCAGCCATCCATTGCCCCCATTTTAGGTTGCTTCCATTAGAAGAGCATTAGAGAAACAAAGGCTTTCCATCAGCGATTGCCCCCACACCGGCCCCGCCGGCGTGCTCCTCGTTCTCATGCTGGGGCAGCTAGAAGGGGAATTGCGAGCCCACGGGGCTCTCCTGGATGGCCTCCTGAAAGGCCCTCGAAGGGAGGATCCTGGTCTCCCCAAGGACCACTCCCAGCGCATACGGGGCAGCGTGGCGGGCCCCCGCAGGTTCCCGGAAACGCGGGGGCCGCGCCTCCGCGCCCGTCTCCGGGACTGGCGGGGAGGCCTCTCGCCAGAGAATCCCCGGGCCATCGCCCGGATCCAATCCCGCGGTTCGGAGAGGCCATCCTCGGAGGTGATCACCGCCGCGTCCGGCTCCTGGATCCCGGGATACGGGATCGAATCCGGAGAGCGGAGAGGCCCGCTATCCACTGAAGCGCGGTGATCTCATCCGGAGCTGGCATGGCGACGGGGAAACGCGAGTTGGCGTACGTGAAGATGGCTGGAAGCAGCAAGCCCGCCTGGCGAAGGAGTCCCCTCTCGCCGTGTTAAAATGAGAGAAAAATAGGAACGCTTCATCCGCGGACCTCATCATAGAAGGATACGCAGAGCAGGCCTGGTTTTCCATTTGTCTGGAGATCGGCTGTGGCGCGATCGCGAACGGAATATGTCTGCCAGAAGTGTGGGGCGGTGCACCCGAAATGGATGGGGCGCTGCCCGGATTGTGGGGAGTGGAACACCCTGGTGGAGATGACCCCCGCTCCTACCGTGCGGGTGGTAGGCCTCGCCGGGAAGCCGGGGGCCCAGCCGGTGCCGCTCCCGGCGGTGGCGGCCGCCGAGGTGACACGCTGGCCGCTGCCCATCGGGGAGTTCTCTCGGGTGCTGGGCGGGGGCGTGGTGCCCGGATCCTTAGTGCTGGTGGCCGGAGACCCGGGCATCGGGAAATCCACCCTGCTGATGCAACTGGCCGATCGCATGGCCGGACCCGAGTTCCCCGTTCTATACATCTCCGGCGAGGAGTCCCTCGGCCAGCTCAAGATGCGCGCCGACCGTCTGGGCCTGCACAGCCCTTATCTGTATCTCCTAAACGAAACCCGGATGGATGCCCTGGCGGATCATATCCAGGGGATGCGACCCCGCCTGGTGATCGTGGACTCCATCCAGACCGTCTACGTGGAGGAGATCCCCTCGCCTCCCGGGAGCGTCAGCCAGGTGCGCGAGTGCGCCGTCCGGTTTCAGGCCATGGCCAAGCACCTGGGGATCACCATTTTCATGATCGGCCACGTCACCAAAGCGGGTCTGATCGCTGGGCCCAAGCTCTTGGAGCACGTTGTGGACACCGTCCTCTATCTGGAAGGGGATCGTTATCACGCCTTCCGCCTGCTGCGCAGCGTGAAGAACCGATTCGGGGCCACTTCGGAAGTGGGAGTCTTCGAGATGCGCGGGGACGGCATGGCCGAGGTGCCCAATCCCTCAGAGCTCTTCCTGGCCGAGCGCCTGATCCAGGCCTCCGGCTCCGCGGTTGCGGTGACCATGGAGGGCACGCGCCCGCTGCTGGTGGAGATCCAGGCCCTGGTCAGCCCAGCCCCTCCCGGAGCCGCCCGACGCACGGCCAACGGCGTGGATCCCTACCGCCTGCTGCTCCTGGTCGCCGTGCTCACCAAACGGGTGGGCCTGCGTCTGCACGATCAAGATCTCTTCGTCAACGTGGTCGGCGGGTTGCGGGTGGACGAGCCCGCCGCCGACCTGGCCGTCGCCATGGCCATCGTCTCCTCCGCCCGGGATCGTCCCCTCCCGCCGGACATGGTGTTCGTCGGGGAGGTCGGGCTGTCCGGCGAGTTGCGGGCGGTAGGACAGATGGAGCTGCGCTTGGCGGAAGCGGCCCAGCTGGGCTTCCGGCGCTGTCTCCTCCCCCGAACCGCCCGACGCCTTCGGGAGGTCCCTTCGGAGCTCACCCTGTTGCCCGCGCGCACCCTCGCAGAGGCGATCTCCGTGGCCTTCCCCGGATGACCGCTCACACTGGCATCTCTCGCGGCTCCACGGCGTTGATCCAGGCGTGTCCGAAGGCGTCGTGGTTGAAATGCGCGCAGACCTCATAGCCGGCGCGCAGGAACCCCCGGATGCGCTCTGCTTAGGCCGCCCGCTCTTCACGGGAGTGGCGCCCCACATAGAGGGCCATCGATCCGTGAAACTAGATATGCGCCGCTGGCACGGCCACCCGGAGCAAGGGAGAGCGCCCTGGCGTATCGAACAGACCGAAGAAGAGCGCGTCTCGGGCCGTCACCTCCCGCGCCGGCGCGGTCCACCCGAGGGGGTCCCGGAGCTCAAACACGTGGAGCATATCCAGGGGGAGGATGGCCGTGAACTCTGCCAGACGGCTGGGATCCGCTGGCTATTCTGGGGGGAAGGTGATAGAGGATCGGCACCGGGCGCGCTCTAAGAAGCGCGCGAGGGGCGCCGTGCAATCCCTCAGCCGGCGGACGCGGGCAAGCTACCGGTTGGTCTTCACCGCGCAGCGGAAACCTTCAGGGGCTTGAGCACGCCAGCGGTCGAAAGCCACCTCGGAGAGCCGTCGCACAGAGGGCGTCGTTGATCTCCACCGTGTCGAGGGGGCTGCATCACCGGAAAATCACTGACGCTGCAGGAGATCTTCCGGGTCAAAAGCCCCGCGTCAGTGGAAGTGGATCCACCCCGATGTCCTGATCCGGCGACGGGGGCCCCTCAGCGCTCCCCCAGGATGATGGCGCTGCGATCCGCGCCCCGGGCCACAGCGGGAGCCTGAGGCGTCTCCTCTTCCAGCGCTTTCATCCGCGCTGTCAACCCTTCGATCTCATCCAGGTGGAGCCGCAACGTCTCCGCCAGATCCAGCAAGGCCTGGATCAGGTGACGTTCAAAGGCATGGCGGAAGGCAGCCAGCGAATCGAAAACGATGCGCTCGACCTTCGCCCCTTGCTCGCTCAACCACAGGGCCGCCGCCGGGCTGTGCGGGACCTCTTTCACGAAGACCAGGGTCCGCTTCCGTGCTCGGACCGCCCGCCCCCACTCCAGCCCCATGGGCGCAGCGTAATCCGCACCCAAAATGAAGGCATAAAGATGTGCAGCTTCCACAGCCTCCAGCGCGGGAGACAGAGCCTCCCCGGGCTTTGGGGTGTGCTGGATCGCCCATCCCAGCCGGACGGGAAGCTTAGCCACCACTTGCCCGACGACCTCCCGCTCCGCCTCCAGCTCTGGGCTGCTGCTCACGAAGAGCCGAATGGGCTCCGCCATGGTCTCGCTCCAGGGTGTCGCCGTGGATTCATTCAGCGCATCCTCCCACCACCGGTGGGAAAAGGCGGACCACATCCCCAGGCTGAAGAGGCATATCCAGCGTGGCCTGGACTTCGTTCACAAAGACCGCGTGGATGAGCTCCGGGGGGATCCCCAGCGCCGCCGCGACATCACGAGGGGTGCCTCCCTCCGGGAGCTCCACCGGGATCCCCTCATCCCGGACCCCGGCCGGACGGTAGCGGCGCAGGATGGCATGCAGCTTCGCTGTCACCTGCATCGGGGCTCACTCCAGGACCGGTCGGATCCCCTGATGCACCACACGGCCGCCGATGGTCTGGAGGATCTTCTGAGGATCTTCCCACCGGCCAGTGCGTTTCTGGAGGGCCTGAGCGATCTGTCGCGGGGTCATAGGCTGGTTGCTGTTCAACAGCAGCAGCCGGAACACCGCATCGGTGAGCGGGGTCTGAGAAGTGATGAAATCCGACTGGCGGCTGCAATGCTGCAGAAGGATGTGCCACAGTCCATCCACCCGCCGCACCTCCGCGGTCTCTGGATCCACGCAGTCAATCTCCATATCTTCCGGATAGGCGAGAAGGCGCTCCCGATGCTCCGGACAGAGATGGCTGATCAAATACGCGCGCAAATCCTGGCCTTTGCGCTTCCACCAGTCCAGGTCAATGTGGAAGGGGGTGTCAAGGGTGGGCTTGATCAGGCGCTGCAGCGATGGCGCCGGACGGTCGCTCATGTCTCCTCCTCCCGCCACCGCCAGTATCCGTCGCCCAGGTAGACGCACCCAGGCAGGCTCATCATCTCCTCGAACAACGGCTCCGGCGGCGTCCGGATCAGCAGGTTCACGGCCTGATAGAGCGTGCGGGCGTGGACGGTGCCCTGAGGGGTGAGAGAGGCCAGCGTCGGAAGCAGCTGCTGAGCCAGAGCCCGGGCCGGGCGATTCCGCCAGCGGATCCACAGCTCCTCCATAGCCACCGGATCATCGATGAAGATCAGGCTCTGGTCGTCGAACTCGCCGGGGATCTGACGGCGGAGCATCTCAAAAACCAACTGGCCTTCCTCCACCCGAACCACCCGCACCCAGTCCCGCCGGCTGCGGCCTCGCAATGTCACTTGGATCACGCCGGGCTCCGGGGCGCGCCGGAAGGCCACCAGGCAGCCCGGCTGAACTCGATAGGCCTCATACCATTCTTTGAGGCCAAAGACGTATTTCCGTTCCCGAACCACCCATCCGGGCCAGCGTCGGCCGCTGACCGGGTCTTCAAACTCGAAGCGGATGCGATGGGTTCGGCCCAGAGGGAAGACCTGGCCGGTGCGCCGGGTGAGGGGGGCCGTCCCGCTCCGCAGATGAGGATACGAAGCGACCTGGATCACCTCTTCGGACTCCCCCAGGCCCGGTCGGATCTCTTCCGGGTTGCTGAGCTCGTCATCGATCTCCGCCGCGATGCGACGCAGGGCCTCATCGAGGCGCGCGCCATCCCCTCCGTAAGATCGACCTTGCAGGCGGGGCGGCGTCTCCTGCACCTCGGGGAGCTGCATCCGCCGCAGAAACCACAGGAACTGGCCCGCCGGGCCCACCTCATCGAAGCGGGGATCCCGGTAAAGGGCCGCGTTCAAGGAAAAGACCCGCAGGGGCAGGGAGACATCCGTCGGGAGCTCCAGATGGGACAGAAGCTCCTCCGGCGACAGGGGCCCTCCGCCGTGGACGTCGAGGACGGCCTCTGCCAAGTTCAAGTGGCCCTCGTGGAGCTCCACCAGCAACGCCCGGGGGAACCAGTGATCCCCCACCCGGACGAAGTCCAGGCTGGCCTCCAGCCGCGCCCGTAGCTGCTCCCGGATGCGCTGCCCCGACCGGGCCCAGACCTCCTCCAGGCACAGCGCTTTCTCATCAGGACCCCGCAACTCGTCCAGATCGTTGAGGCGGTGTGGAAGCGGATACTCCGCGGCGAACTCCCGAACGGTCCCGTCCTCTTCAAAGCACACCTGGATGACCTTGAAGGGGCCGATCTCGGGATTATGGCCCTCGCGGATCCCCACCACTGTCCCCACCGCAAAGCCCATGTGCGGAAAGAACAGGCGCTCCCCCACCTCATAGCGATCCCGAGGGCGGAAGGGACGGGTGCCGGCGAGGGCGGCACGCCGGCGCTCCTCGATCCCCCGCAGACGCTGCTGGATCAGGGCGCGGGTCAGCTCCTCATCGGTGCGGGGGAGAGGATCCTCTAAGAAGCGGTTCAGCAGCACCTCCAGATCCGCTTCCGTGATCTCCAGACGCTCCCAATCCATCGGGCTGGGCCATGCCATCGCCGCCACTTGCTCCTCACAGATCCGCCCTGAAGCCTGCGATGCCGCGCTCCCCAAGGGGCAACGCCCCGCGATTCTCACACTGAAGCGATGGGATCCTACGAGATTATATCGAGGCCGAACCAGAGCAGCAACTGCATAGGCCTCTGCGCTCTGAGGGCGCCGCGACCTCCTCTCAGGAGCCCAGAAGGCGACGGGATCAGAGGGGTGGACTTGCGTGGGCAAAGGATCCTCGCTATAATCGGTCCAAACAACCGAATATGGGTGCCGCTCTTATCCAGAGTGGGCGGAGGGACCCGGCCCGATGAAGCCCCGGCAACCTGCCCGCCACAGCGGGCGGCCGATCGGCGAACGGCCGTGCGGGCAAGGTGCCAAGTCCGGCAGAAGCGTTCGCCGCGCTTCTGGGAGATAAGGGTGGCCTGACGCGAGGCCCCTTTTCCCAGAAGGGG
>JAGHYO010000055.1 GCA_017743605.1 Thermoflexus sp.
CCTACAGCGAGCCCCGCCGCGGGGACTACTCCGAGCGCGCCACGACCCACTCCCACCCGGCGCAATCTGCTGCTCGAAGATTTCGATATCCCGACTAGGGAGGCCCTTCCCTTGCCCCGCACGTCGCGGTTCTCGGTCGGGCCGCTGACAGCGGGCCTGATAGGATTGCTAGGGACGCTCGGGATGGTCCTCTGGTTGCGCGATCGGCATCGCCTGCGCCAGCTCTCTCCTACCGCTCGGGATTACCTGTGGATGAACCGCGCGGCATGGCTACTGGGGATCCGGTTCCCGGCCTCCTGGACCTCGATGGAGCGCGCCCGGCATCTGGCCGCGCTGGCGCCGGAGATGGCGGAGACCATGTGGCAGATCGCCGAGCGCTATGCGGCTGTGCGGTTCGGTCGGCGCTCGCTCCCTCCCGGATCCGCCCCTCGGGGCTGGTGGTTCATTTTCCTTTTCTACGCGCTTCGGCGGCGGCTCCGATCTGCTCTGGCCTGGCGGCCTTCCACCCTGCGCAGCCGGACGCTTCCCACCTCGCCGCCCTTCGCCCGCTGAGGCCGAGATCCTGCGCCATCGGTAGTGGAGAATTCTGCGTCGTTCGCCGGAGTATATTATTGAGAACAGGAATCGAATCTGAATCTCCTATGATCGAAAACAGGGATTCATGGGATCCTGCGCGAGGATCCATGCCGTAGGAGCAGCTTTCGCCGCGACCCTTGCGTCATCGAAGGCGGAGGTTCGGGACGAAAGCCCCTCCTATGAGAGATCAGTGTTTGGTAGGAGCGGCTTTAGCCGCGACCTCTACGGGATTGAGAAGACAGGGTTCAGGCTGTAAGAACAGAAGGTTCGGGGCTGAAGCCCCTCCTACAAAAACCGATTTTCGTAGGAGCGGCCTCCGCCGCGACCTCTGCGGGATCGATTGCGGAGGGAGGCCGAGGGAGCCAAGATGGAACGAATAGGGGGTGCCGAGGCCTTCGATTCGCTGCTGGATCGCCTGAGAGAATATTTGGGGGAAGCAGCACAGGCCCTCGCCTGGTCCGCAGCGGACCTGCATTCGCCGGTCGAGATAGCGCAGGCCGGCCAGGATCTGGTGGAGATTGTGCGGTCGAGAGTCCGTTGGGAGATCGGGCGGCTTGCCCCTACGCTGGATCCCGACCCGATGGCTTATCTGGCCCCAGAGGATGGCTCGCGGGCCTCGGTGCCCCTCCGACGCGAGGTTGCAGTCCTCTTCGTGGACCTCCATGGCTTCTCGGAGCTGTGCGAGCGCATCCCTGTGGAGGCCTTGGCGCCCCTGCTGAACCTTTATCTGGAGCTCGCACGGGTCTGCATCCGGACCGGGGAGGACGTGGTAGATCGATGGATGGGGGATGCGATGCTGGGATGGTTCAACGCCCCCCCTCAAGCCCCCGGACCATCCGTATCGGGCCCTGTAGGCGGCGTGGCGCATGCATTAGGAAGTGCTCCATCTGCACGCTGCGCTCCTGCCGGAGCATCGCCGTCGTTACTGCACCGGCGTGCACTTCGGCGAGGCGGTCCTCGGGCTGATTGGGACCCGTGAGTTCCATACATACAACTTAGTGGGAAGCGTGGTGAATTGGGCGCGGCGCCTGCAGGAGGCGGCGCTGCCTGGGCAGATCACGATCAGCCGGGCAGTGTTCGAGCGCATGCGGGATCGGATCGAAGCCTGCGCCCCGCCGATCTTCGTGGTTCGGGGAGGGGCTCAGGTGGTGCTGGTCTACCGATTCTCGGGGTCCCGGGAGGGAACACCATGAAGCTCATGGCCGTGGCCAGCCTGGGGATCAGCATCCTGTTGTTCCTGTATGCCTTTTATGTTCTGATCTTGTGCGGGCTCAGCCTGTGGGGACGGCGTCGCTCGGTCCCCCGGGCGAACCCTTCGACCTGGCCCCTCGTTACAGTGCAGCTGCCCATTTACAACGAAGGGGGCGTAGTGGAGCGCTTGCTGCGGGCGGTGATGGCCCTGGATTACCCTCTGGATCGCCTGGAGATCCAGGTCCTGGATGATTCCACCGACGAGACGGCGCAGCTGGTCAAGCAGCTGGTCGTCCACTACCAGGCCCTCGGCTATCCCGTTGAGCTGCTGCGGCGCCCGAACCGGAATGGCTACAAGGCCGGGGCGCTGACCTACGGGCTGCGGAGGGCCCAGGGCGAGTTCATCGCTCTCTTCGACGCCGACTTCGTCCCACCGCCGGATTTCTTGCGGCGCACGATCCCGGTGCTGCTGGCCGACCCTACCATCGCTGCCGTACAGGCCCGCTGGAGCCATCTGAACGCCTCCCAGTCCTGGATCACCCGGGCCCAGGCCCTGATGCTGGACGCGCACTTCATGGTCGATCAGGCAGCCCGCTCCGCCGCCGGGCTGCCTGTGAACTTCAACGGCTCCGCCGGCGTGTGGCGACGGGAGGCCATCGAGGCCGCCGGGGGGTGGGAAACCGACACCCTGACGGAGGACCTAGATCTCAGCTATCGGGCCCAGCTGGCCGGCTGGCGCATCGTCTTCGTCCCCGACGTCGCCGTCCCGGGGGAGATCCCCGCGACCCTCCCGGCCTTCAAGAGCCAGCAGTTCCGGTGGGCCAAGGGAACCACCCAGACGTTCCGGAAGCTGATCGGCCGGATCTGGCGCAGCCACTGGCCCTGGTGGAAGCGGGTGGTGGCCACCCTTCATCTGAGTGGATATTTCACCCATCTGCTGGCGGTGCTGCTGCTGTTGCTCTCCGGTCCCCTGCTGCGCTACTCTGCGGAGCGCCCGTGGACGGTGATCCTGGGCCTAGGGTTGCTGGCCGTGCCCCTGATATATGGCCTCAGCCAGCAGGCCCTCTACCCCGACTGGCCCCGCCGGCTCTGGGTGATCCCCATCCTATTCGTGATCGGGACGGGCCTCACCCTGAGCAACACCCGGGCCATCCTCGAGGCGCTGCTCGGCCTCTCCTCGGAGTTCCGGCGGACGCCAAAGGGGGAACGGGCGACGCGGGGGGAGCCGGAGATGGACCCGATGGGCTGGATCGAGGGGGCCTTTACCCTCTATGCCCTCTTCTTAGCGTGGTGGGCATGGCGCCACGGCCTCGATGGGGTCGTGCCCTTTCTGCTCTGTTACGCCCTCGGCTACGGGATCGTCGCTGGCTTCAGCCTCTCCCCTCCCCCGCCCGCGCGGGAGGCCATCGCCCCGGCGCGCACCCCTCTGAAAGAAGCGGACCGAAGCGGCCCGTTCCCCCGATGAGCCTCCAGTCCCATTTGGAGGAAGCGCATGCGCATCCTGGTCGCCGGCGGAGCCGGCTACATCGGCAGCATCGTGACGGAGCTCCTCCTCGAGGCCGGCCATGAGGTGGTGGTCTACGACAACCTGTGCCACGGCTTCCGAGCCGCCGTCCCGGAGGGCGCGCGGTTCGTCCATGGGGACATCGGGGACGGGGGACACGTGGTGGAGACTCTGCGCCGGTGGCCCTGTCAGGCCGCCATGCACTTCGCCGCCTTCATCGAGGCCGGCGAGTCCATGGAGGAGCCTTTCAAGTATTTCCGGAACAACGTGGCCCACACCATCACCTTCCTGGAGGCCCTGCTGGCCAGCGGGGTGGATCGGGTGGTGTTTTCCTCCACCGCGGCCGTCTACGCCCCTGCCTCGGAGCCGCTCACGGAGTCTTCCCCCATCGGGCCAGTGAACGTCTATGGGGAGACCAAGGCGATCGTCGAGCGGACCCTGGGATGGCTGCACCGAACCCGGGGCCTGCGCTACGCAGCGCTGCGCTATTTCAACGCCGGAGGGGCCACAGCGACGCGGGGGGAGGACCATCGGCCGGAGAGCCATCTGATCCCTCGCATTCTGGAAGTGGCCCTAGGCCGCCGGCCCTACGTGGAGATCTATGGGACCGATTATCCCACCCGCGATGGGACCTGTATCCGGGATTACATCCATGTCGTGGATCTCGCCCGGGCCCACCTGCTGGCCTTGGACGCCCTCGCCGAGCAGTCAGTGATGGTCTACAACGTGGGGACGGGGACCGGCTACACCGTCCGGGAGGTGCTGGAAGTCTGCCGCCAGGTGACCGGCCACCCGATCCCAGCCCGAGAAGGGCCGCGCCGACCCGGGGACCCGGTGATGCTGGTGGCTTCCCCGGAGGCCATCCGTCGGGACCTGGGCTGGGCGCCGGAGCACACCATGATCGACATCGTGACCAGCGCCTGGCGCTGGATGCAGGCTCACCCCCACGGATATCCGGAGTAGGGAGCTAACAGCTTAGCCATCGGATCAGCGCCACGCAGAACATCCGCGCTGCGCAAGCGATCGATAGAGCGAGCACTGGGTAAACCAGGAAAGTCAGGGTCAGGCTGGGGACATCGATCGGCTTCGGCAAAGGCAGCCGAGTCCTGCAAACGGGGCATTTCGTCAGGCGGGCCGGGACCATCGCCCGACACCGCAGGCAAGCCATCCCTGGAGGCCGCTCCGGGACAGCCTCCCCTTCCATCCGGACGGCCACCCTTCCTTCCGCGTCCTCAGGGCCAGCAGGAGCAGGAAAGGGAACACCCCGATCATCCCGCCAGCGCAGACCGGCAGGGAGCGGATGGGCCGCCATGTGACCCGCAGGGTGGCGACCGGCTGATCAGGGCTCAGGGGCACCTCCCAGCGGATCCGACGCCCGTCCACCCACGCGTTGCCCCGCGGCGTGTAATCGATCACTGGCCCGGGGAGCTCCAGCTCATAACCCAGCCGGAACCCGGCCGCCCGCAGCAAGGAGAGATCCTCCGGGGAAGGCGGAGGCTCCCCGGCGGCGATCCGCAGGCGCTCTAAGATCCCCGCCATCGAAAGGGTGGCCGTGAGGACCTGGAGATCCCCCTGGGTCTCCACCGTGATGCGCTCCAGCCCGGCCAAGGGATCGCCCTCCGGGAGCTGGTTCAGATCCTCCAGGGAAGAAAGCGTCCGGCGCAGGCGGACCCCCTCCTGGTCCCGCGCGGCGTCTCGAAACCGCTCGACGCTCCATCCGGAGGCCTCCGCCACGCGCTGCAGGGATTCGAGGGGCTGGATGGCTGCAGTCTGCAGCAGCACACTGTCCACGGCCACTGCCACCGTCCGCTCCGCCGCGCCGCTGGCCTGCAACCGCGTGTGCACGCTCAGGGTGAGGCAGCCGCTGAGGAGCAGGGCGGCGACGAGGCCGACGAACAGCCTTCGGAAGAACGCGCTCATCGAGCTCCCTCCTGCCCCAGAGGCGAGGCGGGAGGCTCAGGAGCCTCCGCCAGGGCCCGGGCCTGGGCCTGGAGCAGCTCCTCGATCCCCTTGCGGGCCAGCTCCATCAGCGCGGCGAACTCCTCTGCGGTGAAGGGCCGTACTTCCGCCGTCCCCTGGATCTCCACGAAGCGTCTGTCGCCGGTCATCACCACGTTGAAGTCCACCTCCGCGATGCTGTCCTCCATGTAGCACAGGTCCAGGCGTGGCTCCCCTTCCACGATCCCCACGCTGACCGCGGCGACGGGGGTGCGAAGGACCTCAGGGGGGACCAGGCCGGCGGCGATCAAGCGGCGCAGGGCCAGGGCGACCGCCACGTAGCCGCCGGTGATGGCCGCCGTGCGGGTGCCGCCGTCCGCCTGGATCACGTCGCAGTCCACGATGAGGGTGCGCTCCCCCAGGTGCTCTAAGTTCAGGGCTGCGCGCAGGCTTCGGCCGATCAGGCGCTGGATCTCCTTCGTCCGCCCGCCCTGCAGCCCGGCCTCCCGGGGCGTCCGGGCGTGGGTGCTCCGGGGCAGCATAGCGTATTCCGCCGTCAGCCAGCCCCGGCCCCGCCCTTTCAGCCAGGGAGGAACGCTCTCCTCTACCGTGACGTTGCACAGCACCCAGGTGCGTCCCGCCTCGACCCACACCGAGCCCTCGGCGTACTCCGTGAAGCCGAGGCGGAAGCGGACCGGTCGCAAAGCGTCGTTCGGACGGCCGTCCGGTCGAGGCATCCGCGCCCCCCTCCGTTAGGGTTGTCGAGGGTGACCATTTTCATCCAGCGGAGGCCAGGAGAGCCCGCCAGGGGATCAGGCGGAGTCGGGCGATGCGCAGACCGTCCATCGCCTCCACTCGCAGGCGCACGCCACCGGCCTCCACCTCATCCCCCACCCGGGCGATGCGGCCCAGCCGTCCCAGCACAAACCCGGCGATGGTCTCATAGTAAGGGTCCCGCAGGTCCAGCTGGAACCGTTCGTTGACCTCCTGGATCGGAAGCAACCCGCTGATCAGATAGGAGCCATCGGGCATGGCCACCACGTCCGGCTCCTTGGGCTCCATCCGCTCGTGGAGCTCTCCGACCAGCTGCTCCAGCACATCCCGCAGCGTGACCAGGCCTGAGGTCCCCCCGAACTCGTCCACCAGGATGGCCAGATGCTCCTCTCGCTCTCGGAATTGACGGAGCAAGTCATCCACGCGGACGGAGTCGGGCACCACCATCACCTCGCGGCACAGATCGCGGGCCCGGACAGGGCGTCCGTCGCGCCAGGCGGCCAGCGCTTCCCGCAGATGCACCACCCCGATGATGTGGTCCAGATCCCTCTTGTAAACCGGGAACTTGCTGTAGCCGGTGCCGATGGCGGCCTCCAGGATCTGATCGAGGGACGCATCGGCAGGGACGGCCACGATCTCCGTCCGGGGTACCATGATCTGGCGGGCCGGGATCTGCCCGAGATCAAACACCGCCTCTAAGATCTTCTGGGCCTCTCCCTCCAGGAGGCCGGCCTCCCCCGATTCGTCGACGATGCGCTTCAGTTCCTCAATGGTATACATCATCCCATAACCGTCCGCGGAGATCCGCAGGGCGCGCAGCACCAGGTCGGTGGCCCGGTGCAGCATCCAGACCAGCGGACGCAGGATCCAGTAGATCACCCGCATGGGGACCTGGGCGGCTAAGAGCACTCGCTCGGCGGCCCGCAAGGTGGCGATCTTAGGCACCTGTTCCCCCAGCACGATCTGAAGCCCCAGGATGAACGTCAGGTTCAGGAGGAGCGGAAGGACCTGAAGGAAGCTGCGCACCAAGGGGTAGGGCGGGGGGAGGTGCAACAGGCGGTCCAGGGTGGCTGCGAGAGTGCGTTCCCCAAACCAGCCCAGGGCCAGCCCGACCATGGTGATCCCCACTTGCACCGTAGCCAGGATCTCGTCCCGATGCCGGGCCTCCTCCAGCCAGCGCAGGGCGGTCCGCGCGGCCAGATTTCCAGACTCCGCCAACACAGCGATGCGGCTCCGCCGGGCCGAGACTACAGCGTATTCCACCGCTGCGAAAAACGCATTCAGGCCGATCAGGCCGAAAACCACCAGCCAGCGCAGCAATAGAGACCTATCATCCATTGTCTGTCTCGAAGATCCTGCTCCATCAAGAGTATGCGGTCATTTTGATTTTGCACGATTGCGGGCTGCGGTCAAGTCCCCCGAGGGCCCCCGACACCCCCGCCATGCCCTCGACTCGAAAGAGGTTGGCAGCCGGTTAGAGGACCGGGGCCGGCCTTCCGCAGAGGGATGGGCGGTGGATCCTGAGAGGTTTTGACAGTTCCTCCCCGCTAAGATCTCTTTGCTATGTCTGTGCGTACGTCTCGCTATCCCGGGTTCTACCGCCTTCCGCTGACGGAGCGAGCCCGCTGGGTGGCCGAGCAGGCCGATCTGACCCCGGAGGAGCAGGCCTGGCTGATCGGCGGGGGCTTAACATTAGAGGAGGCCGATCACATGGTGGAGAACGTGATCGGCCGATTCGTCCTTCCGTTCGCGGTGGCGGTGAACTTCCGGGTTAACGATCGAGAGGTCCTGATTCCCATGGTCATCGAGGAGCCCTCGGTGGTGGCCGCCCTTTCTCACGCCGCCCGGCTGGCCCGGGCAGGGGGCGGATTCCGAGCAAGCAGCGAGGAGCCCCTCATGCGCGGCCAGATCCAGGTCGTGGACTTGCCCGATCTCTCGGCGGCGGCCCGGGCGGTGGAGGACCTTCAGGAGGAGATCCGGGTGGTGGCGGAGGCGGCGACCCCCTCCATCGTGGCCCGGGGCGGCGGCTTCCGCGGCCTGGAGGTGGCCTCCTTCCCCGAGTCCCCAGTGGGGCCGATGCTGGTCGTGCATCTCTTCTACGACGTCCGGGACGCGATGGGGGCCAACGCGGTCAACACGGTCTGCGAGGCCGTGGCTCCCCTCATCGCCCGGGCGACCGGAGGGCGGGTGGTGCTGCGCATCCTCTCGAACCTGGCGGACCGCCGGCGGGCGTGGGCCGAGGTGCGGATCCCAGCGGAGGCCCTAGGGACGCCGGAGCTGCCGGGCGATCAGGTCATCCAGAGGATCCTGGAGGCCCAGGCCCTGGCGGAGGTGGACCCCTACCGGGCGGCGACGCACAACAAGGGCGTCATGAACGGCATCGACGCGGTGGCCCTGGCCACCGGCAATGACTGGCGGGCCATCGAGGCCGGCGCCCACGCCTATGCCGCCCGGGAGGGCCGCTACCGTCCCCTCACCCAATGGTGGCGGGACGAGACCGGCGCCCTGTGCGGACGGATCGAGCTGCCCCTGGCCGTAGGGATCGTGGGAGGAACCATCCAGGCCCATCCCCTGGCTCGGGTGGCGTTGAAGATCCTGAGCGTCACCTCCGCCCGGGAGTTGGCGGAGATCATGGCGGCTGTGGGCCTGGCCCAGAACCTGGCCGCCCTGCGGGCCCTGGCGACGGAGGGGATCCAGCGAGGGCATATGGCCCTGCACGCCCGGCAGATCGCCATGGCCGCCGGCGCCATCGGCGCTGAGATCGATGCCATCGCCGATCAGATGGTGGCCGATGGGAACATTCGCATGGCCCGGGCCCAGGAGCTGCTGCAGGCCTGGCGGGCTCAGGCGTGGGAAATTCCCAAAGGAGGATAACACCATGCCCTATCGCGTGGGTCTGGAGCGCGGCGCGGAAGGCGGGCATCTGGCCTGGGTCCTGGATTACCCGGGCTGCTTCGCCTTCGGCCCCACCGAACGGGAGGTCCTGGCCCGGATCCCCGAGGCCATCCGGGAATACTTCGCCTGGCTGGGCGCCCATGGCATCCCCGCCGCCGGCCCGGGCGTCCCGGAGGATTTCCGGGTGGTGGAGATCTTCGAGGTTTACACCATCAACGAGCGATTCGAGCGGGGCGGCACCCGCGAGATCAACGCCTGGTTCCTGGACGACTGGCGGCCGCTGACCGAGGAGGAGGTGGAATTCGCCCTGCAGGTGCTGGCTGCCTCCCGGAAGGACCTGCAGGCGGCGGTGGCCGGGCTGCCCGACCCGGTCCTGGATACCGTGCTGCCCGGCCAGCGATGGTCCATGCGGGGAGTCCTGCGCCATGTGGCCCGGGGGGAGAACTGGTATCTCAGCCGCTTAGGACGGGAGGTGAAGGAACCCCCTGCCGAGGTGTGGGTGCACCTGGAGACGGTGCGCCGGGCCCTGGAGCAGGCCCTTCGGGACTGGATCGGCCGGTCTCTTGTGGTCGGCGTGGAGGGAGAGTTCTGGTCCCCCCGCAAGGTGCTGCGCCGGGCGGCGTGGCACGAGCGGGACCACGTGACCCATCTCCATCAGCTGCGCCGGGCGCTGGGCTGGGAACCCTGTTCCTGAACGCAATGGGGTAGGCGCTGCTTCTGCCGCGACCTTCGTCAGCCGAAATCCATGTCGCCATCCTTCACCGCGACCGATGATGGCGAAAAGGAAAAGGCTGTCCGCGAATTGAGAGCGCGAGTACACGAACGGGGGAAACGATCCTGTAGAAGCGGCTTTCGCCGCGACCCTTGCGTCATCGAAAACTCGGGTTTGGGGCGGAGGCTCCGATCGTAAGCCGAAATTCATTTTCAGCATCCACGTTCGTAGGAGCGGCTTCCGCCGCGATCTTATGTCATCCAAGACCGGCGTTCGGGGCGAAAGCCCCTCCGACAATAAGACACATTGCGGCTTCCGCCCTGAATTCACCTTAGCACATTAGGAATCGGAGGCTCCTGATGTTGGAGAACGGCCATCGGATCATGAAACCGGCCCGGCCGGTGGGGATCGTGGGCTACGGCGCCTACGTCCCCCGTTACCGGCTGCCGGGCGTGGAGATCTCCCGGCTATGGACCGGCGGGGCGGAGCCACCCCCCATCCGGGAGAAAGCAGTGCCCGGGCCCGATGAGGACGTGGTGACCATGTCCATCGAAGCCGCCCGCAACGCCCTGGCCCGGGCGAGCGTCCCTCCGAACCGTCTGCGGGCGGTGTGGGTGGGCAGCGAGTCCCACCCGTATGCGGTCAAGCCCAGCGGCACCATCGTCGCCGAGGCCCTCGGGGCCACGCCCTTCGTGCAGGCCGGCGACTGGGAGTTCGCCTGCAAGGCGGGGACCGAGGCGATGCAGGCGGCGGTAGGCCTGGTGGGCTCCGGGATGGCCGATTACGCCATGGCCATCGGGATGGACACCGCCCAGGGACGGCCGGGGGACGCCCTGGAATACACCGCCGGGGCCGGGGGAGCAGCCTTCCTCATCGGCCCCGCCGAGGAGAGCCTGGCGGTCCTGGAGGGCTCCCTCTCCTACGTGACGGACACCCCGGACTTCTGGCGGCGGGCCCACGCCCGCTACCCGGAGCATGGAGGGCGCTTCACCGGCGAGCCCGCCTACTTCCATCACATCACCGAGGCCGCCCGGCGCCTGATGGAGGCCCTGGGAATGCGGCCGGAGGATTACGCCTACGCGGTCTTCCATCAGCCCAACGTCAAGTTCCCCCAGAAGGTCGCGGCGATGCTCGGGTTTCGCGCTGAGCAGATCCGGGCCGGCTTGCTGGTGGATGAGATCGGCAACACCTACGCAGGGTCCTGCCTCATTGGGCTCACGGCCATCTTGGACAACGCCCAACCCGGCGATCGGATCCTGGCGGTCTCCTTCGGTTCCGGCGCGGGATCCGACGCCTTCTCCTTTGTGGTTACCGAGGACATCGAGGAGCGCCGGGGCCGGGCGCCTCGGACCCGGGATTACATCGCCCGGCGGGTCGTGATCGATTACGCCACGTATGCGCGCTATCGCCGCAAGATCGTGATGGACAAGGAAGGATAAGGGGGCACGATGCGGGAGGTCGCCATCATCGGCATCGGGCAGACCCCGGTCGGGGAACACTGGGGCAGGGGGCTGCGGGAGCTGGCCCTGGAGGCCCTGGAGGCCGCCCTGCGGGACGCTGGGGTGGAGCGGGTGGACGCCCTGCTGGTCGGGAACATGCTTTCGGGTCAGATCGAGGCCCAGGAACACCTGGGGGCGCTGGTGGCCGATTTCGCCGGGATGCACGGCGTGGAGGCCGTGAAGGTCGAGGCGGCCTGTGCCTCGGGCGCAGCCGCCCTGCGCATAGGCTACGCCATGGTCGCCGGCGGCCTGGCGGATCGGGTAGCAGTGGTGGGGGTGGAGAAGATGACCGATGCCTCCGGGGAGCAGATCACCGCGGCCCTGGCTACCGCGGCGGACGCGGAATACGAGGCGATCCACGGGCTCACCTTCACCGCTCTCAACGCCCTGCTGATGCGCCGCTACATGCACGAACACGGCTACCGCCGGGAGGACTTCGCCCCCTTCTCCATCAACGCCCATCGCAACGCGGCGCACAATCCGTATGCCATGCTGCGCTTCCCCATCACAGCGGAGGCTTTCGCCTCGGCCCGCATGATCGCCGATCCCATCACGTTGCTCGATGCCTCGCCGGTCTGCGATGGGGCGGCGGCGGTGATCCTGTGCCCGGCGGAGGAGGCCCGGGCCTTCCAGGAGCGCCCGGTGCGCATCCGGGCCTCGGCGGTCGCCACCGACACCGTGGCGCTGCATGACCGACGGGATCCGCTCTGGCTGGAGGCGGTGGCCCTCTCCGCCCATCGGGCCTTTCAGCAGGCTGGGGTGGGCCCGGAGGACATCGACTTCTTCGAGCTGCATGATGCCTTCACGATCATGGCGGCCCTCTCTCTGGAGGCCAGCGGCTTCGCCCCCCGCGGGCGCGGGGTGGCCCTGGCCCTGGAGGGGTCGATCTTCCGGGAGGGGC
>JAGHYO010000056.1 GCA_017743605.1 Thermoflexus sp.
ATGCTTCCCTTCCGAAGGGCTCTGAGGGGAATCCCCAGAAGCCTGCGGGTTCACAGAAGGAGCCTGTTAAGGTTATAATAGAACCAAACCGGCCGGCATCCAGGGGCCTCTCCATTCGGTTTCTTAATTCGGAAGCGCCTGCTCCCATCCCTCAAGCCCGGAAGGGGCGTGGCGCGGGCCGGCGGGGATCGAGCCGCGAGGCTTCCGTGAACGAGGGGAGGACACGATGAGCAAGGGTCGGATCCTGATTGTGGAAGACGATCCCGACATCGCCAGCCTGCTGAAAACCTACTTCTCTTCCCTAGACTACGAGGTCCAGACGGCCGCGCGGGGCCAGGAGGCCCTGGAGAGAACGCGGCAACAGCTTCCCAACCTGATCCTCCTGGATATCGTCCTCCCGGACATCGACGGCTACGAGGTGTGTCGCCGCCTGCGCACCCATCTGCGCACCCGCCACATCCCTATCCTGTTCCTCACCCAGCGGGATGAGCGCAGCGACCGTATCGCCGGGCTGGAGCTGGGCGCCGACGACTACATCACCAAGCCCTTCGACATCGAGGAGCTGCGCCTGCGGGTCCAGAACGCCCTCCGGCGGGCCGAGCGGGAGAGCCTCACCAGCCCTGTTACTGGCCTTCCCAGCGGACGTCTGATCGAGGACCAGCTGCGGGAGCTTCTACGCCGCTCGGACTGGGGGCTGCTCTACATTGGGATCAACGGCTTAGAGGCCTTCAAGGAAGTTTACGGCTTCGTGGCTGCCGACGAGATGCTGCGCTGGACGGCGATGCTCATCGGGGAGGTGGCGGATGAGCTGGGGACCCCGGAGGACTTCATCGGCCACGTCGGCGGGGACGACTTCGTGATGATCACCCGGGCGGACCGGGCGGAGGCCATCGCCCAAGCCCTGCGGCAGCGTTTCGCAGAAGGCGTGGGCGCCCATTACGCCTTCCCGGACCGCGAACGGGGGTACTTGGTGCTCACAGACTCCATGGGGAACGAACGGCGTGTGCCTCTGACGTCTCTGGCCATCGGCATCGTGCGGGCTGGCGACTCAGTCTTTCACGACGTCCGGGAGCTGACGGAGATCGCTGCGGAGGCCCGGCGCGGGGAGATGCTCTTGCCCGACTAAACGGACGCCTGAGCCTGGATCCCGGAGGGGAGCCGCGATGGGGTGGGCACGTTTGCGGAAATTCCTGCGAAGAGAAACTCTTCGCCCTGCGGCGGCCAACACGGAGACCCCTTTCCTGGACCGCTGGGCGGAGCCGGTCCTGTGGGTGGAGGTTGGCAGCGGCCAGGTGTTCCTGAACGCTGCCGCCCGGGCGCACCTGGGGGACCCTCCCCCGGCCTCTCGACAGGCACTAGAAGCCCGCCTCCAGCCTCTTGGGATCCTGGAACGCTGGCTGCAGGGCTCGCCGGAACCTGCCCTCGTGCATGGGCAACGCGTTCATGCCCGCGTCCTCCCCCTCTCCCTGGACGGACGGCCGGGTCACTTTATCGTTCTGCAGATCTCCCCGGAGGCTCCCGTTCCCTCCCTGCCCATTTCCCCATCCGGTGAGCTGGTCTTGGCCACAGGGATTGCCCGCCGGCTCCGCGCTTCCATGGATCTGGAATCCACGCTGGAGGCGATCCTGTTCGCCGTCCGGCAGGTGATCCCCTACGACCTGGCGGAGATCCATCTGTGGGAACCCGGAGAGCGGCACCTGTATACCCAGGCCCGGGATGGGGATCCGAAGGTCTTGGCCCAGATAGATCGAGGAAGCGATCTCCAGCGCCTGGAGGAAGGCCTCTCCGGCTGGCTGTTCGCCCACCGACGCCCCCTGCGGATTGAGGACCTCCGGCATTTCACTGAACTCCGTCCCCGAGCGCAGCTGGCCGCCCTCCCTCTTCGGGCTTTCTTAGGGATCCCTCTGCAGGCCGGTGAGGAGCTGGTAGGCACCCTGGAGCTGAGCGCCTATCAGCCGGGCGCTTTCACAGAGGATCACCTGCACCTGCTGGAGGCCATCGGCGCTCAAGCCGCCATTGCTATCCACAACGTCCGCCTCTATGAAGCGACCCGCCAGTATGCGGAGGGGCTAGAGACCCTGTTCCGCATCGCCACCATGAGCGCCGCCTCCCGCTCCCTGGAGGAGTTCCTCCGCCCGGCCGTCGCCGAGCTGGCCCGCTGGTTCCGCATCGAGCGGGTGGTGGTGCTGCTCTACGATCCGAAGCGTCAGGAGCTGGCTCCTCATCCCGCGGGGGTCTACGGACCGTGGTCGCCGGAGGATCTGCGCTTCCGGCTGCCGGTGGGCGACCCTGTGTTCGCGGAGAGCGTGTTCCGCAGCGGGCGGCCCTTCCACTCCAATCAGGCCATAGAGGACCAGCGGGTGATCCCGCCGTATCGGGAGCTCATCGTCGGCTTTGGAGTCCGATCAGTCCTCTCCATCCCCCTAATGGCTCATGAACAGCCCGTCGGCGAGGTCCATCTGATCAACCGCCTGGAGGGCCGCTTCACGCAGGAGGACGAACGGCTAGGGATGGCCATGGGGGTGATCCTAGGGACCACCCTGCATAGCCTCCAGCTGATCGAGCGGGCCCAGCGTCGCGCCGCTCGCATTCGGACACTGACAGAGATCGGGCAGCGCATCGCTGCGGTCCTGGATCTAAATAGGCTGTTTGAGATCATCTGGGAGGAGCTCGGGCGGATCCTGGATGCACAAAATTTCTACGCCGCCCTCTACGATCCAGCGAGCGATGAGGTGTCCTTTGTGTTCTATGTGCATCAGGGAGAACGGCTAGCGGAGCGTCCGAAGCAGCGCGGTGCCCGCGGCCTGACTGAGTATGTGATCCGAACTGGCCAGCCTTTGCTCTTGCGTGGAGATATCCTGGAGCAGGCCCGCGCTCTGGGCATCGAGCTCGCTGAATCCCCCGCCCGGCTCTGGATGGGCGCGCCCATGCGGCAGGGCGATCGCGTCATCGGCATGATCGCTGTGCAGCACGACAAAGAGGATGCCTTCGATGAGGAGGACTTGGAACTGCTGCAGGTCATCGCCCACCATCTGGCCATCTCGGTGGAGAACGCCCGGCTTTACGGGGAGGCGCGGGAGCGGCTGGAAGCCCGCATTCAGCAGCTGCTGGCGCTCAACCGCATTGGGCAGGAGCTGAATGCAAACTTAGACCTGGATCACATCCTGAACCTTGTGCTGGACTCCGCCATGCAGGTCACCGGGGCGGATTACGGGATGATCCTGCTGCATGACCCACAGCATGATCTCCTGCGCCCGCGCCTCCTGCGCCGCCTCACCCCAGAGCCACTGCAGGCGCGGAGCCTCGACCGTCAGCGGCCTGGCGAGGGGGTGATCGGCCAGGCTTTCCAGACCGGCCGGGTCGTCCTGGTGCGGGATGTCCGGCAGGATCCTCACTATCTGCCGGAGATGCCAGACACCCTGTCCGAGGTCGCCGTCCCCATCTGGTACGGCACCGCGGTGGTGGGCGTCCTAGATCTTCAGAGCCGCCAGGTGGACGGCTTCCAGGAGGAGCAGATCGCCTTCTTGGAGGCCCTGGCCACCCAGGCGGCGGTGGCCATCGGCAACGCGCTGCGCCTACAGGAAGACGTGCAACGGAGCGAGCGCTACCGTCAGCGCATCGAATTGATGCGCGGGATGATGGAGGTGAGCCAGGCCCTGGGCGCCGAGCATCCCTTGGAGAATGCCCTTGATGTCATCGCTCACACTATCCGAGAATCCCTAGGTTTTGAACGTGTGCTCATCAGCTTGATCGAAGGAGAGCCGCCCTTCCTGCGTCGGGTGGCCCAGGCCGGGCTTCCCCTGCCGGCCTTTGAACAGATGCGCCGGATCACCCAGCCCTGGCGCAACATGCAACAGCTCCTGCAGGAGGAGTTCCGCCTGGGGACCTGTTATTACATCCCCTACGAGCGGCAACCCGCGAACCTCACGGACCTGCTGGACACCTGGACGGCCGCACCGACGCAGGAGCCACGGTCGGATCCCACCCGCTGGCATCCGAATGACCTCTTTATCGTTCCCATCTACGGGACAGGCGGGCGCCTCCTGGGGATCATCTCGGTGGACGAGCCTCGGGATGGGCGAGCGCCGACCCGTGAGATCGCGGAGATGGTGGAGCTTCTCGCCAGCCAGACCGGTATTATTATCGAGAACGCTCGCCTATACGAGAGCCTGACGGCGCGGATCGAGGAGCTCACCCGCCTCAACGAAGCCAGCCGTCTGATCGCTGCGCGCCTGGAGGCAGGCGCCCTTCTGGAGGCCATCGCCCGGGCCGCAGCGACGTTGAGCCGGGCGGCCTGGGCTGCCGTGCTGCTGCCCGACGCCACAGGGTCCCTCCAGATCCAGGTCCGCTTCTCCCCTGAGGCCGCACCCACCGCCTCCTCTCCCGAGGGCCTCCTGGACCCAGCCTGGGTGGATCAGACATGGAGCTCAGGACGGGCCCTCTACCTGCGCGATCTGACGGAGGTTCTAGAAACGGAAGGATTGGGGATCCGCTCCCTACTCCTCCTTCCTATGCGCACCGCCAGGCGGACGGTCGGGTTGATCGCCGTGGCTCACCCGGACCGGGGGGCCTTCGACGAAGCCGAGCAGATCCTGCTCCAGACCCTGGCGGAACAAGCAGCGGTGGCTCTCGAGAACGCCCGGCTCTACGAGCAAACCCGGCGCTTCGGCGAGGAGCTGGAGCAACTGGTCCGCGAGCGCACTGAAGCGCTGGAGAAAGCTCTGAAGGACCTCTCGGCTCGCCATCGCCAGCTGGAGCTGCTCTATCAGGCCAACCTATCCCTCACGGCCAGCCTGGAGCTGGAGGCAACGCTCCGACAGGCTCTTTCCCTGCTCACCGAGGAAGGGGAGACTGCCGCCGTGATCCTGCTGGATCCAGAGTCCGGCCGCCTGCGAGTGCGGGCCGGGGTCGGTCTGGGGAGCGCCCATCTGCTCGGGGCCTCGTGGTCCCTTCGGGAGGACCCCGGGCTGGTGCAGGACGCCATCCGCCAGCGGTGTACGCAGTGCCCAGAGGAGGTCCCGCTCGAGCGCCTACCTGCCGCCTGGCAGAACCTGCGCCCGCAATCCGCCGCGGTCATCCCCCTCGTCCTGGGCTTTGACGTGCTGGGCGTCTTGGTGCTGACCCATCCCCAGCCCAACCGCTTCCGCCGGGAGCGCATCCAGCTGCTGGAGACCGTGGGGGCCCAGATGGCGCAGGCCATCCACAACGCGGCGCTCTACCACCTGATCACCGAGCAGGCGGAACAGCTGGGCAACACCCTGCGGGCGGCTCAGGAGGAGGCCTCTAAGCGCCAAGCGATCCTGGAGTCCATCGCCGAGGGCGTGATGGTGGCCGACGCCCGAGGCGAGGTGATCATGATGAACGCGGCCGCTGAGCGCATCCTGGGCCTGCGCCGGGAAGAGGTCCTCGGCCGCCCCATCCGCCACTTCGCCGGTCTCTACGGCCCGGCCTGGCAGGAATGGATGGCCTCCATGCGGCGCTGGCTCTCCGCCCCCCAGGGCCAGCCCCCCGCTCTCTTTATGCGCCACGAGCTGGAGCCGGAGGGTCGCTTCATCACCGTCCATGCCGCCCCGGTGATGATGGGCACCGAGTTCCTGGGCACCGTCTCGGTCTTCCGGGACATCACGGCCGAGGTGGAGGCCGACCGCGCCAAGACGGAGTTTATCTCGACCGTCTCCCACGAGCTGCGCACCCCCATGACCTCCATCAAGGGCTATGTGGATCTCCTGCTGATGGGATCCGCTGGCTCGCTCTCCGAGACGCAGCAGCGTTTCCTCCAGATCGTCCGCGCCAACGCGGATCGCCTGAGGACACTAGTAGACGATCTGCTGGACATCTCCCGCATCGAGAGCGGGCGCCTCCAGCTGGACCTGCGGCCGGTTCCCCTGGAGAGCGCGGTTGAGGCGGTGGTCGCCTCCTTCAAAGCCCGAGTGGATGAAAAGCGTCAGCAGATAGAGGTCGAGCTTCCGGATCACCTTCCACTCGTCATGGCGGATAACGATCGCCTGATCCAGATCCTGATGAATCTGGTCAGCAACGCCCACAAATACACCCCAGAGGGAGGGCAGATCCGGATCCGTGCCCGGCTCCAGGAGGAGATGATCCGGGTGGAGGTGCAGGACACTGGTATTGGGATCCCACCCGAGGCCCTCCCTCGCATCTTCGAGCGCTTCTATCGGGTGGATGACCCCCGCGTCCAGGAGACGTCGGGGGCCGGCCTGGGCCTCTCCATCGTGAGGACCCTGGTGGAGCTGCACGGCGGGCAGATCGGCGTGGAGAGCGAGGTGGGCAAAGGCTCCACCTTCTACTTCACGTTGCCCATCGCCCGACCTGCCCTGTCTCTGCCGGAGCCGGAGCCGGGTGCTCGACCTGCCTCCCAGGCTCCAACCGACGGAACCGGCTCCATTCTCATTGTGGAGGACGATCGGCACATCGCCGATCTGCTGGTGCAGCACCTGGAGCGGGCTGGCTACTCCACGCTGGTCGCCCACCGGGGCGAGGACGCCCTCCGCCTAGCTCGAGAGGAGCGCCCCCAGTTGATCACCCTAGACATCTACCTGCCAGACCTGGATGGCTTCACCGTGCTGGAGCGCCTGAAGGCGGATCCGGCCACTGCGGAGATCCCGGTGATTATCATCTCCGTCCTGGCCGATCGCCAGCGGGGGGTCCGCCTGGGGGCGGTGGACGTGCTGGGCAAGCCAGTGGACGCAGACCGGCTGCTAGAGGTCGTCGCGCAGTATGCCCGGCGCCACGCCCACATCGTCATCGTGGATGATGACGCAGGAACCCGCGCGTTGCTTCAGGACACCCTACAGGGTTATGGGTTCGAGGTGACCGTCTTCGGGAACGCCCAGGAGGCCCTGGCGTGGATCGAGGATCGTCACCCGGATCTCGTGCTGCTCGATCTTAAGCTCGCAGGGCTGAGCGGGCTGGACACCCTAGCCCGCTTGAAGGCCACTGCGAAGACCGCAGACATCCCGGTGGTGATCATGACCGCGAGCGCCACGGATCCCATGGGCAAGCGCCGGCAGGCACTGGCCATGGGAGCAGTGGACTTCTTCCTCAAGCCCTTCCCGGTGGAGGAGTTCGTCGCCGCTGTCCGGCGGCTGCTTACAGCCCAGCCGGAAAGCAAGTAAAGCCCGAAACCCAGAGGGGAGCGCAACGATGGCCAGGATCCTGATTGCGGAGGATGAACGGGATATCCGGGAGCTCATCATCTTCACTCTGGAGTTCGGGGGCTTCCAGGTGCTCTCAGCGACGAACGGCGAGGAGGCAGTGGAGCTGGCGCGCCGACACTGCCCGGATCTCATCATCCTGGACGTCCGGATGCCCAAGATGACCGGCTACGAGGCGTGCCGTATCCTGAAATCCCAGGAGGAGACACGGGCCATCCCCGTGGTCTTCCTCTCCGCCAAGGGACAGGAGGCGGAAGTCCGCCAGGGAATGGAAGCAGGGGCCGACGCCTACATCCTTAAGCCCTTCGCCCCCGATGAGCTGATCCAGCAGGTCCGGGCCATCTTAGATTGCCAGACGCCCAGCCCTCGTTGAGGGATCCTGCAGCTGCCGGAGCAGAGCCATGAGCATCGCGACGGTAGGAGAGCGCCTGATCCATTATGAAGTGCTGGGCCGTGGGAAGCCGGTGATCTTCCTCCACGGGTGGGCCGGATCATGGCGTTACTGGCTGTCCACCATGCGGACGCTCTCCCATCGCTTTCGGACTTATGGGCTGGATCTCCTGGGCTTCGGGGATTCCGCCAAACCCCGCCGGGAGGCAGAGGCCGCCTACTGCATAGAGCATCAGGCCGAGACCGTCCGGGGATGGATGGAGGTCCTGGGCATCTCCCAGGCTCACTTCGTCGGCCACACCCTGGGGGCCATGGTGGCCGTTCAGCTGGCGTTGAAGGATCCCGGCCGGGCAGATCGGATCCTGATGGTCGGCTATCCGATCTCCCTGGATCCGCCTCGGGTTCTCCCTATCCCGAGCGCGCGGGCGCGGCTGGCGGAGCGGCTGGGGCACTTGGCCCAAGCACACGCAGAGGTGCACTCGGATCACAGCCGGGCGGATCCCCAGGCCGTCGAGCGGGGGCTGGAGGAAGCCATCCGCCGGCGGGAGGAGCTGATCGAGTGGCTCCAGCAGATCGATCGACCGTTGCTCCTGGTTTACGGCGGACAGGATCCGCTGATCCCGCCACCCCCGTTCTTGAACGGGGCCCTGGATCCCTCAGCGCGCATGATGATCCTGGAGGAAGGGGAACATTTCCCCATGCTGGAGCACCCGGCTCGGTTCCAGCGACTGGCTGAGGACTTCCTCACCCTGCCCGATCCCTCCCAGATCGCCCTCAAAGAAGAATGGCGCCGCCGGTTCCGGTAGAAGTGCCGGCGGATCGATCGCGAAAGCTCGCCGGAAGAAATCTACCCCATACCTCCTCCCCATTCGGCGTAATCCCTCTGGCGAGAAAGCAGCGCCCATGGGACGTCACCAGGTTTAAAATGCACCTGACCTCACCGGACCATAGAGGCCAAAATGCCAGGATGGTGAAAACGCATCGCCATCGATCCACAGGTCTGTCATGGAAAGCCTACCATCCGAGGAACTCGGATCTTGATTTCTGTGATCCTGGGCAACCTCGTAGAAGGATTGTCTCCCGAGGAGACCTTTCGGGAATATCCACCTTTAACTCTTGAAGACGTGAAAACAGCCATCTCTTATGCTCCCTAATTAGTCTGAGAACCGGATCAAGTTCACAAAGAGGGATTATCAGGTGCCGCCGATGAAGTCGTCCACTTTCCTGTCCTGAATCCGCCCCTGGATCCCTCGGGGCGACGGATGATGCAGGAGGGGAGAGCGCAACCCCCATGCAGGGGCCTCTCCTTGAGCGCCGTTCCCTCCGGCTAAAATAGTTGTGTTCGATCATCCTGTTCCGGGAGGGGCCGGATGTTCGGGTATGCCGGACGCATCCTCCATGTGGATCTCACGGAAGGGCGCCTCTGGGTGGAGGAGCCCGATGAGGCGTTCTATCGGACCTACTGGGGCGGCAGCGCGATGGGGCTGTATTACGTGCTGAAGCACACGCCGCCCGGCATCGATCCCTTCGACCCTCGCAACACCCTCACCTTCTTTCTCAGCGCAACGACCGGCGTCACCATCTCCGGCCAGAGCCGGGCCACGGCCAACGCCAAATCCCCCCTCACCGGCCTGATCGGCGACTCCCAGGCCGGCGGCTTCTGGCCCGCTGAGCTCAAGTTCGCCCGCTTCGACGGCATCGTCCTCTACGGACGGGCGCCCAGGCCCGTTTACCTCTGGATCCACGACGGCGAGGCGGAGCTGCGGGATGCTTCCCACCTCTGGGGGCGCACCACCGGCGAGGTGGAGGATATCCTTTACGAGGAGCTGGGGGACGATCAGATCGAGATCGCCCAGATCGGACCGGCCGGCGAACGCCTCGTCCGCTTCGCCGCCATCATCAACATGGCCAGCCGCGCCCACGGCCGCACCGGGCTGGGCGCGGTGATGGGCTCCAAGAACCTGAAAGCCATCGCCGTCCGGGGCCGCTGGCGCCCGCCCGTCTATGATCCGGAGGCCCTTCAGCGCCTGAACCGGCAGGGGCCGGCCGCCTACGAGGCCAACCCGGCCGTGAAGAACCTGGGCGTCTACGGCACCGCCAACATCCTGGCCTACCAGAACGCGGCGGGCGGCCAGCCCACCCGCAACTACACCAGCGGCTTCTTCGAAGAAGCCGACCGCATCACCGGCGAGCGGATGGCTGAGACCATCCTCAAGGAGCGCGACACCTGCTACGCCTGCATCGTCCGCTGCAAGCGGGTGGTGGAGACGGAGTGGAACGGCCGCAAGGTGGAGCCCCGCTACGGCGGGCCGGAATACGAGACCCTCTCCACCTTCGGCTCCTACTGCGGGGTGAGCGATCTGGAGGCCATCGCCCTGGCGCACCAGATCTGCGCCCAGTATGGGGTCGACACCATCTCATGCGGGGCGACCATCGCCTTCGCCATGGAGTGCTTCGAGCGGGGGATCCTCTCCGAAGCGGAGGTGGGCTTCCCCCTGCGTTTCGGGGACGCGGAGGCGATGATCCGCCTGCTGGAGATGATCGTGCGCCGGGAGGGGATCGGGGACCTGCTGGCGGAGGGCTCCGCCCAGGCCGCCCAGCGCTTCGGGCGCAGCGCGGGGGACTGCGTGGTGGCGGTCAAGGGCCAGGAGCTCCCCGCTCACATGCCCCAGCTCAAGCGCTCCCTGGCCCTGATCTACGCCGTCAACCCCTTCGGTGCCGACCATCAGTCCAGCGAGCACGACACCCTCTATATGCCGAAATCCCCCCGCCTGTTCCTGGACCGGCTGGCCGCCCTCGGCCTGACCGATCCACAACCCCCTCGCGCCCTCAACGAGGAGAAGATCCGCTTCGCCTATGAGACCCAGAAGTTCTACAGCTTCCTGGACACCGCGGACCTCTGCCAGTTCGTTTTCGGGCCCTCCTGGCAGCTCTACGGGCCGGAGGAGCTGGTGGCGCTCATGCGCGCGGTCACCGGATGGGAGGTCACCCTGGAGGAGCTGATGCGCGTCGGGGAACGGCGGCTGAACATGATGCGGGCTTTCAACGCCCGGGAAGGCGCCGGTCGGGATCGGGATACCCTACCCAAACGGCTGTTCGAGCCCCTGAAAGGGGGGAAGAGCGAGGGCCTGTGCGTGGACGCCGCGGAGTGGGAGGCCGCCCTCATCCGCTACTACGAGCGGGCCGGCTGGGACCCCCAGACCGGGATGCCCACCCGGGAGAAGCTGGCGGAGCTGGGGTTGGACTGGATCCTCCTCTGAGGCTTCGGGGCGGGGGCCCTGGAGCGACCCCCGCTCTAACGAAACGTTAACTCACCGCTTGCGCAACGTTGATCCCGCGCTAACGCTCCTCTAAGGCCTCCCGCCTACGATGAGGGCTGGAAACTCCCACAGGGGTGCAGCGAAACTCGATCACGAAAGGAGGTGAGGCCTATGGCGCGCGAGCTGATGCGGCGCGATCCCTTCGATGCGGCGTTCATGACCCTGCGTGAGGCCATCGACCGGCTGTTCGACCAGGCCTCCATGCGGCCCTTCGACGGGTTCACCACGCTGGGCGTGGCGGCGCCGGTGAACATCTATGAGCTGCCGGATCGCTATCACGTGGCCATCCTGCTGCCGGGCGTGCGGCCGGATTCCCTGGAGGTGCAGGCGCTGGGCTCCTCCGTGACCATCCGGGGCGAGGTGGCCCTGCCGGAGATCGAGAACGAGAAGAACGTAGCCATCCTGCGCCGGGACTGGGCCGGCGGGCGCTTCGCCCGGACCATTGAGTTCGGCGATCCCATCGACGCCGAGCACATCGACGCCCGTCTGGAGCACGGCGTCCTGCACCTGGTGGTCCCGAAGGCGGAGACCGTGCGGCCGCGGGTGATCAAGGTGCAGGTGGCCCGTTGAAGGCCCGAGGCGCTCGGGGGGCGGAAGTTCCTTTCCGCCCCCCGATTTTTTCACTCCCGCAGGCGTTCCCACTCCGCCCGCAGCTGCTCCCGCCGCGCCTTGAGCTCCTCCAGCTTGCGGCGCTCTTTCTCCACCACAGCAGCCGGCGCCCGGACGGAGAATTCGGAGGCGAGCAGGGCTTCCGTCTTCGCGATCCGGGCCTCCAGGTCCTCCAGCT
>JAGHYO010000057.1 GCA_017743605.1 Thermoflexus sp.
CCCTAAGCGTGGCCCTCCTGGTGCTCACCGCCACGCCGCTGGACGAATATCTGGCAGCTCACCCCGAATTTCTTTTCCGGAGGCCTCCGGAGGCGGCGCGCTTCGATCCGGACAACCCGCTGATCCTGACAGATCATCTGCGCTGCGCTGCCTTCGAGTGGCCACTTGGGCTCGACGAGCCCTTCGCTCACACCCTGGAGACCGCTTGGATGGTGGAGCGGATGATTGCGGAAGGGGAGCCGCTCTACCGCAATCCCACAGACGGACGGGTGTATTTCCGGGCGGATCGCTACCCCGCCCAGGAGATCAACCTGCGCACTACCACGGGGGAGCGCGTGCGCATCCGCCTTGCGGGGCGGAGCGGTCGGGTGATCGGAGAGGTGGACTCCCCTTCCGCGCCCATCCTGGTCCACCCGGGGGCGGTCTACCTGCACGAGGGAACGGCTTACCGGATCCTCAGGGTGGATTGGGCGCGTGGAGAGGCCGTCGCAGAGCCCTTTGAGGGGGACGAGTTCACCGAGCCCATCGTGGAGGCGCGCTGGGCGCTCGATCGGGGGCACGCACGGCGGGAGGCGCTGTGGGCTGTTGGGGCATGGGGGGAGGTGACGATCACCCGCCGAGTGGTCGGATACCGGCGCCGGCGATGGCCCAGCGGGGAGCTCATCGGATGGGAGGAGGTAGAGACCCCGGAGGAAGCGCTCCCCACCACGGCCTGGTGGCTGGCGCTGCGCCCCACCCTCGTGGAGACCCTGCGGGCCGAAGGCGTGTGGATCGGACCGATGGATTACGGGCCGGAATGGGAGGCCATCCGTCGAGCCGTCCGGTCCCGGGATGGCTACCGGTGCCGGGTGTGCGGGGTGCCGGAGCTTCCGGGCCATGCCCACGACGTCCATCACCTTCGCCCGTTGCGGACCTTCAGGGATCGGGCGGAGGCGCATGCCCCGGAGAACCTGATCACGGTGTGCCGGCGCTGCCACCGGCGTCTGGAGGAGATGCTGGGGACCCGCAGCGCCCTCTCCGGGCTGGGGGATCTCCTCCATCACCTGGCTCCTGTGTTCCTGATGAGCGATCCGGCAGATCTGGGCCTTCTGGTGGATTCGGAGGGCCGCCTCACGGGAGGCCCCACCCTGCTGCTCTATGAAAACGTGCCAGGAGGTGTCGGCTTCGCCGAGCATCTTTACACCGTTCAATCTCTTCTCCTCCGAGCGGCGCGCGAGGTGCTCGAGGGATGCCCATGCGAACGGGGATGCCCGGCTTGCGTGGGTCCCCCCGGGGAGATGATCGATCTCAAGGGGGAAACCCGCCGTCTGCTGGAGCGCCTGCTGGAGGGAGAGCATGTTGAATAGAGGCGCCTTCAAAATTCGCGGTATTATTGCGTGGGTGGCCTCTCTGCGCTCGCCATCGGGCTGCCTTTGAACTTCGGGCGCCAAAGTTCGGGAATAGATGCTGACCCTCCCGCTCGCACGCAAGGCCCGATCCAGGGAGCCGTCCACGAAGGGGGCACGAATACATAGACGTGGGGGCCATTCGTGTATTCGTGGTGGGATTCGTGGAGGGCTCCCACTCCTTCCCAATGCACCCAACGGGGGACCTGCGAATTTTACAATCAGGATCTTTCCCCAGATATGGACGCCGGCGGGCAGAATGCCATACAATGAGCCATGAAGGCCCGTTTCAGCAGGAGCGGCTTTCGCCGTGACCCTTGCAGGGTCGAAGAAGACGGCGATTAGGATTAGGAGCGGCTTCGACCGGAATCCCTGTCATCTCTGAGGATAGAGGTTCAGGACGAAAGCCCCTCCTACAAAGACCAATTTTCGTAGGAGCGGCTTGAGCCGCGAATATTCAGGATCGAGGAAAAGAGCTTTGGGATTGAGAGCTCTCCCTACCAGAAATGATCGCTGTTGCCGTGGGGACGGCAGTTTGGGGCTAAAGCCCCTCCGAACAAAAATCCATCCCTGTCAGGAGCGGCTTCCACCGCGACCTTTGCGTTATCGAGAGCGGAAGTTTGGGGCTGTAGGAGCAGCTTTCGCCGCGATCTTTGCGTGATCAAGGACCGAGGTTCGGCGCTAAAGCCCCTCCTACGGAGAGACCGATGCGCTAAGGGTGGCTTCCGCCGCGACCTCGTGAACATCGAAAACAGAGTTCTGGGCTACGGCAAGCCCGATCGTGGTCAGACTGAAACCAGAAAGGAGTTCCGATGCGCGGATTTCGCTGGATGCGGTGGGTAGGGATTCTGATGCTGCTGCTGGGAGCCAAGGGCGCGGAGGCAGACGCCGCTCCCCGCGTGGTGTGGTTGCGGGTGGAGGGGGCGCTGACCCCGGTGGTGGCGGATTACCTGCGGCGGGGGATAGAGACCGCTCAGGATCAGGGGGCGGAGGCGCTGGTGTTGCAGCTCAGCACCCCGGGCGGGGAGGTCAACCTCACCCTGCGCTTGGTCTCCATGATCCGGGAGAGCGCGGTCCCGGTGATCGTCTATGTGGCCCCGCGGGGAGCCATCGCCGGGTCCGCCGGGACGCTGGTGACCCTGGCTGGACACTTGGCGTGGATGGCCCCAGAGACCGCTATCGGAGCTGCTTCCCCCGTCGGCGGCCAGGGGGAGGATCTCCCTGAGACGCTCAGCCAAAAGGTCAAAGAGATCCTGAAAGCTCAGGTCCGCAGCCTGGCGGAGCGGCGGGGCCCAGACGCCGTCCGGCTGGCGGAGGCTGCGGTGGAAGCAGCCAAGGCGGTGAGCGCTCGGGAGGCCCTGGAAGCCGGCCTCATCGATGGGATCGCCGAGAGCCCCGAGGACCTGCTGAGGCAGATGGATGGCCGAACGGTGCGGGTGCAAGCCGAAACGCGCACCCTGCGGACGCAAGGCGCGGTGATCGTCCCCGCGCCGATGAACATTGTGGAGGAAATCCTCCACCGCCTGGTGGATCCGAACATCGCCCTCATCCTGCTGGCCGTTGGGGTGCAGGCCCTCCTCATTGAGCTCTCTAATCCCGGTGGTTGGGTGGCTGGGTTCATCGGGGTGGTGTCCCTGCTCTTGGCGGCCTACGGCATCGGGGTGTTGCCTGTCAACTGGCTGGGATTGTTGCTCATCGCCGTGGCCATCGTCCTGTTTATCCTGGACATCAAGAGCCCCACCCAAGGCGTCCTGACGGTGGTGGGGACGGCGACGTTCATCGCCGGGGCGCTGGTGCTGTTCGCGCCGGTCACCCGTTCGCCTTTCCCGGCGCTCTCCCCTTGGGTCGCCGGCGGCACCGGCCTGGCCATGGCGAGCTTCTTCGGCTTCGTCGTGGCGAAGGCCATCCAGGCTCAACGCCGCCCCAGCGTCATGGGTGCGGAGGCCTTGCTCGGGCGTGTCGGGGAGGCGCGCACCGATCTCAACCCCGTTGGGATGGTGCATGTGGCCGGCGAATTGTGGACGGCGGAGAGTGAGGCGGGTATGATACCGGCCGGCACGCCCGTCTGGGTGGTCAAGGTGGAAGGCCTCCGGCTGCGGGTGCGCAAGTGGACGCCTCCCGCAGCCCCGCCAGAGCGTCCGGTTCCATCAGGCGGGCATCCGGCATAAAGAGGATTCCCGTCGATGGGGGACTCCGGGGATGGAGGGGATGGATCGCCTGCGGGTGCTGATCATCCATCCGGATCTGGAGCTGGGGGAGCGTCTGCTCCGGAGCGCCCTGGGGGTGGGATATCGCGCCCATTACACGCCGGACCTGCGGGGAGGGCTGGCGCTGATCGCCCGTGTCGTCCCGGACGTCATCGTGGCAGATCGGGGGTGGCTGGAGCGGAACGGCCGGGGTCTGTTCAACGCCCTGCGGGGATGCTCCCCCCTTCCCCTGATCTGCCCGATGGAGGACGCGGCGGCGGATCCCATCTGGGAGCGCCTGGCCTGGGCGTGGCGGGCCTTCCAGACCTGGACCGGCGGCGAGGTGGTGCGGGTGGGGCCGCTGATCATCGATCAGGGACGCAAGCGGGTGATCTGGCGCAGCCGGCCGGTGCAGCTGCCTCCCCTGCAGTTCAAGATCCTCACTGTGCTGGCCCGGCGCGCCGGCCAGGTGGTTTCCCATGCAGATCTGGTGCGGGAGGTCTGGGGGATCGAGACGGATGATCCGGAGGCCCGGGAGCTCCTGAAAGTGCACATCCGCCAGATCCGCAAGCGCTTGGGTCTGGACCCGGAGCGGGGGGAGGTGCTCGTCTCGGTGCGCGGGTTCGGTTACATGCTGACCCCGCCGGAGGGACAGGGATGACCGAACGGCCGGACCGGCGGCGCGGGCTGCGGGTCGGCGTCCTGCTGGGAGGCATCCTCGGGCTGATCGCCCTGGCCGGGATCCTCTTCACCCTCTCTCGTCCGCCCTCGCCGGAGGTGGCTGCGGCATCCACTGGGGCCGGGCTGGCCCTGCTGGGAGCCGTCATAATCGGCTACGTCCTGCGCGGCCTCCATTCCGCGCGGTATTATCTGGATCGCAACAGCTTGATTGTGACGTGGTGGCCGGCAGTTCACGTGATCCCCCTGCACGCGATCCAAGACCTGCGCCCGGCCCCGCCCGGGGGGGTGCGAGGCTGGCGTGGCGTTCGCTGGCCCGGCCTCTACACTGGCCACGCGTGGGCTGTGGAGGAAAACCGGCCCGTTCTCTTCTTCGCCACCGAGGATCTCCCCCGCCAGCTTTGGGTGATCACCGAGGTGGCCATTTACGCCATCTCCCCGCTCCATCCCCAAACCTTCCTCGAGGCCTTCCAGGAGCGGGCGGCGATGGGGCCCACCCAGCTCCTGGAACAGACGACGGTTTTCCCGGGATGGCGGCAGCGGGCCTTCTGGGCGGATCGGGCGGCTTGGGCGCTCATCGGCCTCGGGGCCTTTGTTCTCTGGGGGATGTGGCTCTGGCTCTGTGTGCGGTTCCCCAGCTTGTCGCCCTGGGTCCCTTTAGAAGGATCCTCCGACGCCCTTCTGATCTCCTCCCTCCAACTGGTCCGGCTTCCCGGGCTGGGAGCCCTGATCTGGGCGCTCCATGCGGTCTTGGGGTTTCTGGTGCATGAGGGCGAGCGGCCTGCGGCCTACGGCCTGTGGCTGGTCGGGCTGATGGTTCAGGGGTTGCTGCTGGGTGCCCTGCTTCAGATCCTCCGCTGAAGGAAGGGGAGCGTCTTCATCCTGCGCGCGAGGAGGACGACTGATGGGCTTGAAGTCCGATCGCTGGATCCGTGAGATGGCCTTGAAGCATTGTATGATTGAACCCTTTGAGGAATCCCAGGTGCGGCCTGGGGTGATCTCCTATGGGCTCTCTTCTTATGGTTATGACATCCGGGTTGCAGACGAGTTCAAGGTGTTTACCGACGTTTACAGCACCGTGGTAGATCCCAAGAACTTCGACCCCCGCTCGTTCGTGGACGTGCGGGGGGAGGTCTGCATCATCCCTCCCAACTCCTTCGCCCTGGCCCGCAGCGTCGAGTATTTCCGGATCCCCCGGAACGTCCTGGTGATATGCGTGGGGAAGTCCACTTACGCCCGATGCGGGATCATCGTGAACGTCACGCCCCTAGAGCCGGAATGGGAGGGATATCTCACTCTAGAGATTAGCAACACCACACCGTTGCCGGCGAAGATCTATGCCTACGAGGGGATCTCTCAGGTCCTGTTCTTCGAGGCGGATGAGGTCTGCGAGCGGTCTTACAAAGATCGAGGCGGACGGTATCAGAACCAGCAGGGGATCACCATCCCGCAGGTGCGATGAGCCGGAGGCGTGTCCCGAATCGGTGGGCGACGGCAGCGCTGTCGCCCACATAGACAGGAAGGGCAAACCGCTCCGCCCCGCAAAGCGGGGACACGCCCTGAGCCGGGCTGGACTTGACGAGGGGGGAACTCCTCGACTTGCTTAGGAAGTGAATCCATCCCGCGCAGGGCTCATCCGCAGAAGGGAACGATGGCCGAGGGAGGCAAGAAGACGTAGAGGAGAGTTGAGCAGGTAGTAGATCATCCAACACGCTGCGTCCACTATTGATCGCATGCGCTGCTATTATATTATACGTAAGGCTGCCCTTTTTATTCCTCCCCGATGAGCTCCAGCTCGGAGAACATCACCGAGTAATCGTGCCCTGAGGCGTAGATGCGCAGCCGGGTCAGGGTGGCCGGGGGGGCGCCGGCGGCGCGCAGGGTCTCCATCAGGTTCCCCGAATCGAAGGTATACCACTCCCCCAGCGGCACCTGGATGTGCGGGTTCAGCGGGGGCGGGCAGACCTGCGGCAGGCAGCTCCCTGGGGTCTGCGGCGTGATCTCCCCCACCGCATAGAACCCCTGCAGCCACTGGCGGTCGTTGCCGTTGAGATCCTTGTATTCCAGCCGGATCATCAGCGGGCACTCCGTCCCCACCACCCCGCACACCGACACATCCTGGAACAGGATCTTCAGACTGATGAACAGCTGCAACGACCGAAAGTCCCGCACGTCCTGGTTGAGGACGATAAAGACGCCGGTCTGCGCGTGGTCGAAGCCCGAGCGGGTAATGGACAGAGCCCGACGCCCCGCCTCGGCGGTGGGAGCGACATTGCCCCGGCTCTCCCCCGGCTGTTTCACAAAGGTGAAGATCGCCCACTGATTCGGAGGAACCGGTTCCTCGACGCTCCGCTCCGGGAGGGGAGCCCCGAAGAGATCGGGCAGCATGCTCCGGCCCGCGCCCAGGGGCCCCTCTGCCCGCCCATTCAGGCCGATCCGCGCCCGCTGGCCGCCGCGCAGCTCCTGAGCCTGCGTGGAACCCTGAACCCGTGCCTCCCCTGCGCGCACGGTGAAATCCGTCCGATCGTTCTGCACCTCCACCGCCAGGGTCCCCGAGAGCACCACGGCCTTCCCGTGGGGCGTCTGGACGGTCAGCTCCACATCCCGCGGGCTCTCCAGGCGGGTGATGCGCGCTCGGCCGCTCCAGATATAGAAAAGAAGGCGGGCCGGCTCCGGGCTGATCCCGAACCGGGGATAGCGGGCACGCCGCACCTCCACCTGGGTGTTGGGATAGATCTGGACCATTGCCAGCTCCGGTCCCGGTCCGGAGGGCGCCGCGAACATCGCCAGGCCCTGGGACTGGGCGTCACTCACCAGCAGATCCCCCTCCCGGAGGCGGAGATAGGGGTTGCCCGGGGCGATGGCCACCGGCTCCCCGCCCGGGTGCTCTAGGCGGAGGATCCCTGTGAGGGCCGCTGCCCGGGCCGGCGTCCCCACATGCGAGGTGTGCAGATATGTCACTACCTGCCAGGGGATCAGGACCGCGAGGGCCACAGAGGCAGCGAAGAAGAGCAACAGGACTGCCCACGCTAGGCGCTGGATCTGGCGCTCAGTCCACCTCGTAGCGGATGCGAAATCCCCGGAACTCACCGGTGGGTTTCTCCCAGTAGGTCTCCACGTAATCCACCCGCGCGGCCGGAGGCCCCTGCTGCAGGAAGTCCAGCAATGCCTCCACCGCAGCGTAGGGCCCCTCCGCCACCACCTCCACCGTCCCGTCCGGGCGGTTGGCCACCCAGCCGCTTAGGCCCAGGGCTTCCGCCCGCAATCGGGTGTAGTATCGGAAGTTCACCCCCTGGACGATCCCATGGACGATGGCGTGGAGCCGAACCGGACTCTCCATCCTGTATCTCTGCTCCGCTCGCGTCATGGGCGATCATCTCCTCAACACGTCCTCTATTTTAACAGATCCCCTGGAAGGCGCAGTCTTAGCCCTTCCTGAAGCCCAGAGGCATCACGGCTCGGAGAACCAGAGAGCCCGCAGGCGATTCCTCCGGATTGCCCCTTCCCAGCTTTCGATGCTATGGTGGGAGGGGTCCCGAGGGATGGGGCCTTGCGAATCCTTCCCAGAGCGCAAAGGAGGTCGGATGCGGGTGCTGATCACCGGAGGCGCGGGCTTCTTCGGCTTCCACATGGCCAACAAGCTGATCCAGCACGGCTACGAGGTCCGCCTGCTGGACATCGCAGATTACATCGAGGAGGACTATATCGGCCCGGTGGCGTTCCATAAGGGCGACGCGCGGGATCGGGAGGTGGTGGATCGGGTGATGCGCAGTGCGGACGCAGTGATCCACGCTGCCGCAGCCCTGCCCCTCTGGCCCCGCCGGGAGATCTTCTCCGTGAACGTGGAAGGCACCCGGACCGTTCTGGAGAGCGCTCAGGCCCACGGAGTGCCGCGGGTGGTCTTCATTTCCTCTACGGCGGTTTACGGCATCCCCCGCAAACATCCCATCTTGGAGGACGATCCGCTCCAGGGGGTGGGACCTTACGGTGAGAGCAAGATCCAGGCCGAGCAGGTGTGCCAGTCCTTTCGGGAGCGCGGGCTAACGGTCGCAGTGATCCGGCCCAAGACCTTCATCGGGCCTGGCCGCCTCGGCGTCTTCCAGATCCTGTTCGACTGGGTAGAGCGCGGCAAGCCGATCCCCATCATCGGCAGCGGCCGAAACCGCTACCAGTTGCTCGATGTGGATGATCTGACCGATGCGATCGTCCTGGCCCTCACCGTCCCGGCGGAGCAGGCCAACGACACGTTCAACATCGGCGCGGAACGCTTCGGGACGGTCTGGGAGGACGTGCAGGCCCTGTGCGACCACGCGGGCACCGGGGCGCGGGTCTGGCCGTTGCCCGCCCGTCCGGTTAAGGCGGCCCTCGCGCTTTTCGAAGCGCTTCATCTCTCGCCGCTCTATCGGTGGGTCTACGGGACTGCGGACAAGGACTCCTTCGTGGCCATCGATCGGGCGAAGGCGAAACTGGGCTGGCGTCCCCGCTATAGCAACGCGGAATCCCTCATCCGAACTTACGAATGGTATCTATCCCATCCGGTGGAGATTGCCGGCAAGACCGGCGTCACCCACCGGGTCGCCTGGGACCAGGGGATCCTGCGGGTGATCCGGGATCTGCTGCCCTGAGGGATGGGAGGCGGGCGATGCAGGGACCATGAGAGGAGCGCGAGGGGGCGATGCGCTACCGCACCGGGGGTGGGGTGGAGCTCTATCGCCTTCGGGCACGTCTGTTGCCCAAGCTAAACATACATGTTGGCCTGGTCCTGGCCGACTCCCACTGCGTCTTAGTGGATACGGATTCGGGGCCGCCGGAGAGCTAGACGGATCTGATCTGGGGCTTCGAGGTCGTGCGGGATCGTTATGGGCGCCCGGTGGGCCTCGAGGACCCGACGGTCCTCCTGATCACCTGCGGGCACATCAATCACTTCAGAGGATTGAACTTCGTCCGCCAGCAGAGCGCCGCCCTCGTGTTCATTCATGAGCGGGACCGCCGGGTGCTGTCCAACTTCCCGGAGCGCCTGATCACTGTCGCCCGGGAGATCTGTAGCTTCCTGGGCCACGCTGGGATCTCCATGCAACAGCAGTTCGCCCTCCTAAGCGTGTATCTCGGCATGAAATCGATGTCCCAGTCCAGTGTAGGGATGCATAGACGATAGCCAGCGCCTCTTCGAGCGCATCGAGGCGCATCACACCCTAAAGCATTGCCCGGGGTAGGTCTGCTTGCGCATCGATGAGGTCCTGCTGACCTCCGATCACGTCCTGGCCTACACCGCCCCGCATCAGGCCCCGAAGCGGATCACCTGCTACGATGACCTGTGCCATGACCTGAACTCCCTGCGCTGGATCGCGGCGTTGCCGGGCATCGCCCCTGCCTTCGGCGGGCATGAGGAGCTCATCCTCGACTTTGACGAGCGGGTGGCGACCATCGAGAGGTTCCACCGGCAGCCTCTGGAGCGCGCCCTGGAGATCTGCCGCGCGCCCAGGACCATCGCCGAGATCTGCTGAGCCCTCTTGGGCCGACAACACCGTTACGGGGTGTTGCTGGCCCTCCTGGGGGCCGGCGCCCACATGGAATATCTCTATGACCGAGGCCACCTGCAGGTGGAGAACCCGGACCAGCTGGAGCAGGATCCCAGCGCCCCTGTCTGCTACCGGAGGCTACAGATATCGCGCGATCTCCACGTCGCCATCACTGGACGGATCATCGCCGCTGTGGCCATCGCCCAGGAGCGCTCCCAGGTTCTGTCGGGGATCCTAGCGGCGATGCCCCTGAGCATCCCCCTGGCCCATGTGGATCGTTTACTCGGAGACCTGAGATCCGGCTTAGACGGCGCACTTCACATGGGCCACCTTGCTGGCCCTCGTCGCCACGCTGGCCTTTGTGCGGACGGCCGGATGGCGGTTATCCCATCGGGTTCCCTTCGGGTGGAGCCTGGCCGGCAGCTATGGGGTCTGGCCGGCGGTGTTGCTGTTCATGCGATGGCTCGGCATGTTGCGGTGAGGCCTCCCGCGTCCGTCGGGCAGAAGAGGCGGGGAGGGACTCGGGCCGACAGGGGAGCAGGACAGTGAAGGTGCTGCCCTTGCCCACCTCGCTCTCGGCCCACACCCGCCCCCCGTGGCGCTCCACGATGGATTTCACGATGGCCAGCCCCAAGCCCGTCCCCTCCGCTATTTCCCCTTCCCGTTGGACCTGATAGAACTTGCTAAAAATGTAAGGCAGATCCGCAGGTGGGATCCCCACTCCGGTGTCGCTTACCTGCACCATGAGGTAGCCATCCTGCTCCATGGCCTGCACGGTGATGCGTCCCCCGGGAGGCGTGTATTTGACCGCGTTGCTGAGCAGGTTCAGGAAGACCTGTTCCAGACGCCGCGGATCTCCGTGCAAGGTCGGGAGGCCCGGGGGGATCTCCACGACCAGGGCTTGGCCCTTCTCCTCCGCTTGAGGACGGATGATCTGGATCGCCTCATGCAGGATCTGGGCCGGCGAACATCGCTCCATGGAAAGCGCGTGTCCGGACTCCAGGCGGGAAAGGTCCAGCAGGTTGTTCAGCAGCTCGACGATGGTCCGCATCGCCCGCTCCACTTTCTCGACGAACTCCTGCTGACGCGGGTTCAAGGGGCCCACGCGGGGCAACAGGCCGACATAGCCACGGATCGTGGTTAGGGGTGTGCGGACATCGTGGGAAACGATGGAGAGGAACTCAGATTTGATGCGATCCAGCTCCTTCAAGTGGGTGATGTCCTGCATCACCACCACGTAGCCCACGCCCGCCACAGCGGTCAGGCTGGCTTGGAAGGTCAGGCGATCCGACAGGATGATCTCCTGGCGGACGGTATGACCGGGCAGCGGCTTCCGATCGAACAGCGCGTGGAGCTCCTCATGGGCCACTACCACCCGCAGGGGCCAGCTCATCGCCTCCGCCGGGAGGCCAAGGTGCCGCCGGGCGGAACGGTTGAAGAGGATCAGGTTCTCCTCGAAATCCGTGACCAGCACTGGATCCTCTATGCCCTGGAGGATGGCCTCCAGCTTCCCTTTTTCCGCCTGCATTGCCTCAAAGAGTTGCGCCTTCTCGATGGCCACCGCAGCGTAGTCCCCCAGCATGCGCAGGAGGTGGACATCCGCCTCGGAGAAGCCGGCCTCCGAGCGGCGATGGACCACCCCGAGCACCCCCAGGGCGCGGCCGTGGGCCTGCATGGGGACATACAGGAGCGCGCGCACAAGCACCCCGGTGTCCAGCT
>JAGHYO010000058.1 GCA_017743605.1 Thermoflexus sp.
CGAGACGCGCACGCGGGAGGTTTGCAATCGCTAAATGATAGAACAACAACGGGATCTCATCGACCAAACGGGCGCCCGGCAGGGCCTCAGGAACCATCTCTCGAACCCGATCCTGGTCGAACACGAGTCCCTTCAATTCGTCGAGCAAATCCATGACAATATTCCAATCTTCAGGCTTGGCGTCATCTTCTATATCATCCAAGAACCATTCTGTGCTTAAAATCAGAGATTGCGCATAATAAGACCAGTTCTTGAACTCCCGAAATCGGGCTCGCGCCATATCGATGGCATCCTGAACACTCATCTCCATCCCTGGGACCTGAGGGGATTTCATTTGCCAAGCCAGGTTTGCCAGCTCCATTAGAACCTCAGGAAACCGAGAGTCGATCCGCAGTCCTCGAATGAACCGCGCTGCTCGTACCAGATGATCTCGCGCTTCCGTTGGCTGTCCTTGGTTCATGGCGATACGCCCCAGGCCTAACTCGATGAGAGCCTCCAGCAACCGTGTATCTCGTCCGTCCCGATGAATTTGCATGCAGATCTCGCGCGCTTCCATGTAAGATCGCTGAGCCTTTTCATACGAGCGCGCCGCCCAGTAGGCATCGCCCAGATAGCGGAGGGCTTTCGCCATCCCCCAGGGATCCAGATCGGGATTCTGGAGGTAGTGGCGTTTCAGACGGCTTACTACCTGCACATGGATGGAGATCGCCTCATCTACCCGGCCAATTTGCAGCAACATCCATCCTCGGACCTGAAGGATGTTATCCTGCTCCTCTTCTATGGCGCGCCCATCTGTCTCGCGCGCTTGTTCGAGAGCCAGCTGCGCCTGTTGAAGCTCTCGATTGGCCCGCATCGGCCAGCCCTGGAAAAGATAGGTGACCGCTCGCTTCCGATAGCAACGAGCGCGAGCCCGTGCCCGTTCCCCCTCAGGGAGACGTGCCCGCTCATAACAGATCAAAGCCTCCTCAAAATCCTTTCGAGCTCGCTCGAACCGACCAATTCGTCGATACAGATCGCCCCGAAAGACCAGGATATCTCCCCTGGATACCCAATCCCCGACCTTCTCCGCCAGCTGGAGCGTGTGCTCTGCCTCCGCCATTGCCTGATCATAGCGAAGCAAGCGATAGCTTACAAAAGATTTGCGGCGACAAATCTCCAGCTGCATACGATTTGAAAAACCGCTCGGAAGCCTTATCTCGGCTTCCTGGAGAGACCACATAGCTTGTTCCCACTGCCTTTGGCGAACAAACTCATCTGCCGCCTGTAGGGTGAGGAAAAGATCTCGGACGGTTCGCAAAACCTCCCGGGAAGCCTGGGCGGTCCGAGGATCCTCCCAGCGAGCCAGACAGCGGGAGATCTCGACCAGCAAAGGATCCTGAGCGAACCCCGCCTTGCGGCGGAGCTGCTCCAGGGCCTCCTCCCATAGCTCTCCGGAGATCCGCGCGGGGCGATGCTCGCGAAGGAACTCCGTGATCGCCTCCAGGTGCTCCGGCCTCGGAAGGCTTTTGCCCTGCTCCCAGCGTGTGATCTGAGCGCGATGGACACCAACATAATCCGCGAGGAGCTTGCCGGAGCGCCCCGTCAGCTCACGAAGCTTCCGAAACAGTTCGCCGAAGCTCCAGGCTTCCAGAGAACTCGGGTCAAACTCCCACCGTCCCATCCTTCCTCCTTCAGCATCCAGCCATGCGCTTCCCTTCAACTCGATCATAACTCCGGCGGGAACGTCTCTCTTATGATTCTACTCAACATCAGTTGCATTGTATGCAACGCCCCGATCTCGCAACGCGGGCGAACAAATCAAGCAACGAATAAATCGCGATAGGCCCTTTAATAAGAGCAGGACAGAAGGAGGAAGGACCATGGCCCGATGGCTGAAATGGATCGTGATCCTGATCCTCGCGCTGTGGCTGAGCATGTTGCTCCTGTGCGCCCTTCTGGGCTGGCTGATCGGAAGGGCGACGGCGAGCCCCCTATGTCCGGATGGACGTTCGCTCATCTTCCTGATGGACCAATCCGGCAGCATGGCTCGGGAACTGGATCCTCAGGGGATGCGCTGGCAATTCGCCGAGGCGCTGATCTCAGCGCTGCGCAAGAGGCCCCAGGCTCCATCACAAATCGCATTGGTGGCTTACGGCACGCGCCCTCAAGTTCTTCTCCCTCCGACGGTCCTCTCCGGAGCCCGAATCCCTTTGCAGGCACCGGAAATGGGCTGGAGCGATCTGATCGGGGCTCTGGAGATGGCTATGACGCTGTCGGATGAATGTGCCATCTGGATCCTCCTGAGCGATGGTGTGCCTCAGACTGCCGAGCAGCGGGATCCGGAGGGCCACTTCCCCCTTTTGAGGGAGCAACTACGAGCCGGACGACAGCAGGGGATACTCATCGTGCTGGTCAGGGTGGCTCCACCTACCGCATATACCTGGAGGGCTTTCCAGAAAGCCTCGCCCTTCTGGCAGCAGATGGCCGAGGAAGGAACCATCCAGCTCTTTCACCTCCACGAGAGCCATGACATCCCGGATTTGGTTGGGGAGCTCCTTGCTTCCCTATCTCAACCCTCCAGCCTTATGCCGACGCCCACTCCTCACCCCAAGATCGATGCCTCCCCGACGATGCCCCCACGCCCTCCGCTGGAGGAAGATTCCCTGCAGATCCCCATCCCGCCCAGTTCCCCTGTAGCTCCCGTCCGGGCAGAGACACACCGGGCCAAAGGAAGCCTGAGCCTTCTCATCCCGGGGTTCCTGGGTTGCCTTCTTTTCTTCTCACTGCTGCGAATCTGCCGGGCCCGACGGCCTCGTCTGCCCGGAGAACTTCTTCTGATCACCGACCCGAAAGGACTGAGCGGGCGACGCTGGGATCTCAGCCGAATTCGACGGAAGAGGCTCACTCTGGGGGAGGATCTGGACCCGGCTCTGCCCAGGAGCGCAGCCCAGCTGGAGCTTCGTCCGGATGAGCGTGGGACCACAAGGATCCACCTCATCCCGCTTCAACCCGGACGAGTTTTTCAAGAAGAGCGTCCCCTCCAAGAACCGATCCCATTACAGGATGGGGATTGCTTTCGAATCGACGGGTATCTCTTCCGCTATGAGAACTTGAAGGAGCGGATCGAGCGCTGGGAGCCAGGAGGTCTGGGATGGCCGCTCATGTGATGATCGTCGGCCTTGGGGGGACAGGGCATCGAGTGGTCCTTCGGCTGAAGGCAGCTCTGCGCAGGCTACCTCCAGAGCAAGCCCAGCGGTTCCTCCTTATGGTTTTCGATACCCAAATGGAGGAACTCAAGATCCCGGATGCCCGCACCGGAGAGCCGATCGCGCTGGAGCCGGAGCAGGAGATCCTCTGGATCGGCCGGTTAGATGTAGGTCGCATCAGGAAACGGTTGAAGCTCCATCCCAGCATCGCGCAGCGTCTCCCCATGCTCGAGGATCTACCGGCAATCACTTTGAGGGAGGGGGCAAAGCAGTTCCGTCCATTGGGCGCTCTGGCCTTTCTGTGGCACTTTCCTCGGATCCGGAAGAAACTGCACGACGCCCTCTGGGCTCTCCTGGATCGACGCCGGTTCTCGAACGCTGCGGACTCCATCGACCTCCTTGTCATAGTGGTGACCTCCCTGGCCGGTGGAACCGGGTCGGGGATGTTTCTAGACATGGCCTATCTGATCCGACACGAGCTGGGTCAGATCGGAGACGCAGCGGAAGGGAGCACGTTGATCCTCCTCGCTGTCGGACCACAAGCATTCCATGATGTGACCGGGCCACGGCTTATCCCCAACACGGTGGCCAGCCTGATGGAGCTTCGGTTCTGGACAGAACACGGTCGATTTCGCCAGGATTATCGAGACGGCACTCGAATTGAGGAAGATGCGCCTCCCTTCGATATGGTCTTCTATGTGGACGCCATCGATGAGCGAGGACGAACCTGGCCGAATGTCGAGACGATGGCAACAGCCCTGGCGGAAGCGATCCTAATCCTGGCCGCCACTCCTGTGGGCCGCCATTCCCGGGGAGCATGGAGCAACCTGGAGGCCGTGTTAGGGGAGCGGACCCCTGATGGGGAGCTGACCTTCCTGGGCAGCCTGGGAACTGCCAGCCTCGTTTTCCCGGCGGATCGGATCGTTGAATATCTGACGACCGGACGGGCAATGGCTCTCCTGCGCCCCCTCCTCGCCGAGCCGGATTCACCGGCCGCCCGCGAGGGGATGACCCGCTGGATCCAGCAACGCCCCTGGGATCCAGAGGCCCTCATGAACATGGCCCTGCGGGATCAAAACGGAAACCCCTTGCTGATCCGTCTGGTCCCCCCTGCGTGGTTGGAAGCCTATTCCGACGTGGGGGCGATGATGCGGGAAGCCCTGGCTTATCTGGAAAGCTATGAGAAGATCCGCGTCGGAGGAGAATTTCGGGCCGGCATAGAGGCCGCTATGCAACGCTGGTTGGAGCGAGCCGTTCAGGACAGTCAAGCTGCTCTGGAACGCCTGGTGGCAGTTTATGGCTTTCCGACCGCCCTTCTCTTCCTGGAGTTCCTGCAAGAACAAAGCGCGGCCCTCGATGCTGCTCTTGAGGCCCTTCGACAGCAAACGGCCAGGGAGGAGGGAGAAGCGCGACAACGCCTGAGGGCGGAAGTTCAATCCCCCTGGCCTCTTCATGGCGAGACATGGCCCCTGATCGGCTGGCTGATCCGCCGGTTCTGGGTCATCCCTGCCCTCCGTCGCATCTTCGGGGCCGCGGAAAACGCCTTCCGCCTCCGGCTGAGGATCATAGGTGTGGAAGCCGTCCGGGCAGCGCTGGCGCGCTTGAGGGATGCTCTGGACCGCTTCGGTCAAGATCTTCAAGCCCTCCATGCCCTCGCAGCGGAGACCCTCAGCCTTCTCCAAAGCCAGGCAGAGAGGATCGCCTCCGAGCTACGGGACAACCCGCCATGGCCGGAGCTCCGGCTCTTCGATATGCACACGCTGAACGAGTGGCAAGGACAGGCGGGCCTTCGTGCAACGCCGGGATGGCCGATGGAGGATCTGCGGCGCGGGGTCACGGAAGGGCCCGCGGAGCTGGCGAGGCGGTTAAAGGAACAACTCCGAACTCATTTCGAATTCATCTACAACCTGAACCTAGAGGACCTGCTGGGGCTTCAACCGGAGATCCCCCCAGCCGCTCGTCTGGAGGCGCTGCGCCGACTGGCCCGGCCCGCATGGCTTCTGGATGAAACCGCCTGGCCGGGTTCCGGGTCTCTGGTTCGCCTGGAGATGGCCGGGGTGATGGATGCGGCCCACAGCCGTTTCGCCGGGCTTGGGATCCCACTGGTTTCCATCGGGGATCCTCATCGAATGATTGTCCTGACCATAGTTGCGGGAGCCCCCATCACGGCATTACATGCCTTTCCGCAACATCAACGGCTGTATGAAAGCGCGCGTCGTATGGGTCATTCCCTGCACACATTTGTGGAGCTTCCGGGCTCAGCGGAGAAGATGGGATGAGCACGCTTTGGGAGGAGCCCTTCACCGGCTGGAGTCCCCCCTGGATCTCCTGGGAAGGGATCCGCGAGGAGGTGGAGCGGGAGCTGCAAGCCCGCATCCTGATGACAGGGCCTTATGGGGCGGGCAAATCGACCCTGCTCAACCGGCTGAAGGGTTGGGAGGTTTCCCCGGTTAACATCCCCGCACATCCCGGGATCCGTGTGGAGGATTATGGCCTGTTCGTGATCCTGGATCTCCCGGAAGAGGAGCCGGCCGGTTTCATGGCGGAGACATTGGGGCTGCTCCCCGTGGATCCCGGCACCTGCGGGCTTCTCCTTTTTGTGGTCGGGGGTGAGGAAGCGCTCTCCGGCGGATCCCTGCGATGGTTAAGCCGTCTTCGACGGCTAACGTGGCCCGTGCGCGTGATCCTGGCGCAAGCGGATCGTCTGAAGGACCATCGGGAGGAGATCCGCAAGGAGGTGGAACGATGGACGGGGATCCCGACCTTAGCCCTTTCGGCCCGCCTGGATCCAGATCCGGGAGCCAGGGTGGTGCCGTGGCTGCTTCAGGCAAACCCACGACTCGCTGTAGCCCTGGGGCGGGAATTCCCGGCCTTTCGCCCCTATATCATGCGGGAGATGTTCCGTTCGGCCGCGGCGCTCTCTGCTCTGACCGGAAGCATCCCGGTCCACTTTCTGGACCTGCCGACCCAGGCCGCCATTCACCTCCGGCTGGCCCTCCGCGTGGCAGCTATGTATGATCGGCTGCCTCCTGCCGGACTTGGGCGAGAGGAGCTGATCCTGATGTTGACCGGATTGGGTCTCCATTACGGCGCCCAGCGGCTTGCGCTACGGTTACCGTTGATCGGACGCTGGTCCGCCGGCCTGATCAGCGGCCTCGGGCTGTGGGCCTTCGGCCACCTGACCGATCGCTATTTCGCATGGTCCGCGCCCGCCCAGCGTCGAAGTGGTAATGGCTGGCTGGAGGCACTTCAACAGTGGTGGAGGAACCTTCGAAGGAGGTGAGGGTGCAGGAGCGCATGGATCCCTTCAGCATGGAGGCCCTGACCCGGGCCTGGCGGGCGGTGCGGGCTAACGGCGGCGGGCCCGGCGTGGATGGGGTGGACATCGCCCGTTTTGAAGCCCGTCTGGAGGAGGAGCTCACAACGCTTTCCAGGGAGCTGCGCGCAGGGACTTACCAGCCACGTCCGGCGCTACGGATTTTCATCCCGAAACCCCACGGCGGGTTGCGCCCTATGGCGATCTGGGCTTTGCGGGACCGGGTGGCGCAACGAGCGGTCTACGAAGCCCTCCTCCCCTTCTTTGAACCGATGTTCCTGGATTGCAGTCACGGGTTCCGACCCGGACGCTCCGTAGAAACGGCTGTAGAGGCGGTGAAGAAGGCTCGGGATGCCGGACGGCGCTGGGTGCTGGACGCAGACATCCAGGATTGCTTTGAGCGGATCGATCCCCGGCGGCTGATGGAGAGGGTGCGGGCTCGGGTGCGGGACCGGCGACTGGTGCGCCTGGTGGAGCGCTGGGTGTTCGCCGGACTTCTGCAAGCCGACGGAAGGATCCGGGCGGCGGGGGCAGCCCAGGGGGGCGTGCTCTCCCCGCTTCTGGCGAACATCTATCTGCACTCCTTCGATCAGACGATCATCAAGCATGGCTTCTATCTGGTGCGCTATGCGGATGATTTCGTGATCATGTGTCGTTCCCAGAACGAAGCCCTCCGCGCCCAACAGGTCGCCGAGCAGGCCCTGCACGCCCTCGGCCTGAAACTTCATCCTCACAAGACGCGCATCGTCTCTTTCGATCAGGGGTTCAAGTTTCTCGGATACTTCTTCGTCCGCGATGAAATCTACTGCTTGACGTAAAGGGGGATGGATGGCGGTCGTCTATGTGCAGGAACAGGGGGCGGTGATCCACAAGCGTGGGGAACGCCTGTTGGTCACCCGGGATGGCGTGACGCTGATGGATCTCCCCCTTCTGCATATCGATCAGCTGGTGCTGGTGGGCAACGTTCAGCTCACCACTCCGGCGGCAGCGGCCCTCCTTCAGCGGGAGATCGATGTGGTGTTCCTGTCACAGAATTATCGGTTCCGAGGGCGTCTGGTAGGGCCCGGCTCCAGGCTGGCTGCCCTGCGGCACGCTCAGGTGCGCGCGGCCCAGGACCCTGCTCGTTCCATCGCCATCGCCCGCTGGATCGTGCTGGGGAAACTGAACAATCAGAGGACCCTGCTTCAACGATGGCTGCGCCAGTCCCCCTCCCCTGAAGCCCGGCGCGTTCTGGAGGAGGCGATCCGAGGGATCACGCTGAGCAGCCAGGGCGCTTCCCAGGCCGGGGATCCAGACCAGCTCCGCGGGTTTGAAGGGAAGGCGGGCGGATACTACTTCGGAGCCCTACGGGCCCTCCTGAACCCTGCCTGGGGGTTTCAGGGGCGGGCCTATTACCCCCCGCCGGATCCCTTCAACGCTGCCCTGAGCTTTGGCTATGCGCTCCTGCTCAAGGACATGACCGCCAGCATCCAGATCGTCGGCCTGGACCCCTATATCGGGTTCTTCCATGCCGTGGAATACGCGCGCCCCTCCCTGGCCCTTGACTTGATGGAAGAATTCCGTCCCATCCTGGTGGACGCCCTGGTGTTGCGTCTGATCGACCAGGGGAAGCTGACCCCGAGGGACTTCCTGAGCACCGGCCGATCGGAACGCCCGGTGGAGTTGCGCCCGGAGGCCTGCGAGCGCCTGATCGCCGCCTACGAGCAGCGGATCCACACCCGCATCCATTATCCCTTCACCGGCGAGAAAACCACTTATCGAAGGTGTCTGGAGCTCCAGGCCCGACAGCTGGCCCGTGTCCTTCTGGGGCAGCAAGAGCGCTACTATCCTTTCGCAATCCGATGACGGAGACATGGATATGGGGATATGGAATCCGGAGTGGTATCTTTATGTGGATGCGGCCATCGATGAGGGCCATGCCCGGGTGGGCGTGGCGCTGGTGCTCCGGAACGCCGTGGGGCAGGTCTGGCGCTGGGAAAAAGCGGTGATCCAGGGCCCGATGACCAGCAACGAGGCGGAATACGCGGCCCTGGTCTGGGCGCTCATGCGCGTGGAGCGGATCCGGAAGCTCTGGCGCCCCCGCCTGATCGTCCACCTGGATAACGCGATCGTCGTGAGCCAGTTGCATGGAACCGCCGCGGTTCGCCACCCTGCCCTGCGGCACTGGTATCTCCAGGCCCGGGCCTGCGCGCAACGTTTCCCCGGGATCTCTTTCGTCCACATCCCTCGGCATCAGAACATGCTGGCCCATGCCCTGGCTCGCCTGGCCTTGCAGGAGGAGCCGGATGTTCGTCGTCATTAGCTACGACATCCCGGATGACCGGCGCCGGGATCGCGTCTGCCAGACCCTGAAAGATTTCGGGACGCGCGTGCAATACAGCGTCTTCGAGGCGGAACTGAGGCCTCAGGATCTCCAACGCCTGGAGGACCGTCTGCGCCGCCTGATTGATCCCCGGGAGGACAGCGTTCGCTTCTATTTCCTGTGCAGGGGCTGCGTTTCCCGCATCCGAGTCATGGGAATCGGGGAGGTGACCCGTATCTCCTCGTTCTACTGGATTTAAGGAAGCCCTGCTCCGGAGAAGCCCAGAACCCGGCAGGATCCTTTTCCGTGTCCCCTTGCTGAACGCTCATCCCTCATGAAGCTCCAGGATTCGATCCAGGCGGAAGTTCCGCTCCTCCCCGCGCGCCAGATCAATGGCAAGGACCATCGGGGAGGATCGGCCACGCCCGCGAGGGATCCAGCGCAACGGGAGAATCCGATATTGCGTCGGCCGCTCCGCCGAGGGATGGGCGTAAATCAGCTCGAGCGTCCGGCCGTTCTGAATGGCTTGCATCAACAGGTCCCTCCAGGCTTCCTCCCGGCTGGAAAGGGATGGCACAGCGGTGGCCTCCTCCATCTCGGAGAGACGCTCCAGCAACGCCCGTGCGCCTTCCAGGGCCATGGGATCCGCCGCTCGGGCCAGCCGATCCCTCAGCCGCCGCAACGGAGCCAGCCGCTGGCCGTAACGACGGCCGAGCTGCAGCCCCAGCTCCACACCCAGCCAGAGCCATGCCACATCCACTGCCGAGAGGGACTCCTCCGCCCTTCCCCTTCCGCTCCCCTGAATTCGAACGCTACCCGGACAGGGAGGAAAGCCCCAGCGATCCGGCTGGAGATCCCGCACGACCCACCGGTCCGGGCAGATGGATGGATCCAGCCGCCGTCGCCATGAAGGGGGAAGGGATTGGGGATCCCCCTCGAACACCACCAGCACGCGCAGGGTGTAAGGCCGCGCGGATTCCACCCATCGGCGAAGCAATGACCGGAAAGGATGGTCCGCCTGGGGCCCCAGGATCTGCTCCCACAGGTCCTCCAGCTCCTCGGGTCGCCCTCCGCGCGCGATGGCCTCCGCAATCCCAAGGGGCGTCAGGCGGTCGGCTGTGGGGCCCAGAGGCTCCGACCACTGGCGCAGCTCGAAGCGAAGGAGAAGCGGAAGATCTCCGACGATCCGCAGGCCCTCTGGATCCCCCTCCAGGAACACCGCGGGAGCTTGTGGTTCGTGAGGGGAATCCGGAGGGTGGTTGCTTCGCCCAAGGAGCCAGTCCCCAAGAGGCGTGAGGGCCGTGCTCCCCTTGGAGGGAGGCTCCAGGACCCCCAGCCAGACGCATGGCAGAAGGAGCTCCCGCTCGAGGGTTTCCGGCTCGGGCCATACGACAGAGGGCGGGGCCGTCCTGGCCAGGCCATCCCGGATGGAGGCTCCGAGGGCGTTCCAGGGGATCCGCTCTCCTGCTGGCCATCGATCGATCGCTTCTTCCATCGCCCTTTGGAGGGCGGCCCATGGGTATACCGAGAGGCCATGAAGGAAACGGGCGGGACGGGGGAGCCCGGTCCGCCAGGCCCCCCACAGAGAACGGGCGCGCTCCGGATAAGAGGCCTGGAGCCAGTGCAGCGCGCGGGGGGTGATCATCAGACGTCCCGAATGGGGGCGCGCCAGGCCACTCCCCTCGGCGAGATCGTGCAGGAAAGCCAGGTAGGGCGCCTCGGCCTGACGGCGAGGGGATCCGGGGAGGCCCAGGAAGGAGAGAGCGGATTTCAAGGAACGTCGGGACAACCATCGGCCGTGCAACGCCAGCGGCCGACGGGCGAGCAGAGCGAGGAAGGTGGCCAGATCCCGCTGGAGGGCCAGACCGGGCGGGGGCGCCGTGGGAGGAGGCGGAGCGGAGGGATGGAGGAGGGGTCGGAGCTCATCCGGGAGCTCCACCCGATGGCCGAGAGGGAAGATCAGCCCAAGAGATCGGAGGGAGCGGGCGGGATCCGCCTCAAGAGGTCCAAAGCGCCGGACGAATTCCGAAACCGGGAGGGAGCCGCCGGAGCGATCCAGAGCCTGGAGGACTGCGCGCTGGAGCGGCGAGAGCGCGTGCAAAAGGGCCGAGAGGCGCTCCGGCTGAGCAAGGGCAGCCTCGATCGCCTCCAGCAAGCGAGCCCGGGCGATCCGCCGACGCCCGGGAACGGCCTGGAGAGACTGCGCAATCTCAAAGAGCCGATTATATGAGCAGCTTCCGAGCAAATCCTTCCAGAGCATCCCTGTTTTCTTATCTGTGCAACCGATGATCTCCCATGTATTTTACGCCATCGGATTAACAGAAACGCAACAACTGTTGCCTTTAATCGATCTGCAATCTAAAAGAATAACTTAATAAACACGATAAAAAACAAAAATAGGCGCGTTATGATACTTATGTGATGTGTTACATCCCTATTTAGGGATTTTTTGCCAACAGAGATGGCGATGAAGGAGGCGCTTAGGCTGCGATAAGCCAGTTTCCATCCCTCTTTAG
>JAGHYO010000059.1 GCA_017743605.1 Thermoflexus sp.
ACACGGCGGTGGACTGGGCCCTCAACCTCAAGGACTTCGCCGCCCACATCACCCTCATCCACCGCCGCGACCAGTTCCGTGCTCACCCGGGCAGCGTGGCCGAGCTCATGCGTTCCGGCGTGGAGATCCGTCTTTTCCATGAATTGAAAGCCATCCGTCCGGGGCCGGATGGCTGGATCCGGGAGACGGTGATCTTCGACAACCGCACCGGGGAGGAGACAGTGATCCCGGCGGACGCAGTGATCATGAGCCTGGGGTTCAAGGCGGATCTGGGGCCGATTAAAAGCTGGGGGCTGGAGACCGTAGGGAACCGCTACATCCGGGTGAACGCCCGGATGGAGACCAACCTACCGGGCGTCTATGCGGCGGGGGACATCACAGCGCTGGAGGGGGCGGAGCCGTTGAACCTGATCGTGGTCGGCTTCGCCCAGGCGGCCACAGCGGTGAACTACGCCGCCACCTATATCAACCCACAGGCCAAGGTATTCCCTGGCCACTCCAGCGACATGCGGCTTCGGTGAGGGAGCTCCTTAGAGGGCGGGGTGCGGGATGGTGAACTGGGGCGAGTGGGTGGAGCAGAAGATCCTGGAGGCGATGCGCCGGGGGGAGTTCGATCATCTCCCAGGCAAGGGGCAGCCGTTGCGGCTGGAGGAGAACCCTTACCTGGAGCCGGGGCTGGCCATCGCCTATCACCTCCTCCGGCAGAACGACGCCCGGCCGGGCTGGATCGAGGCCGATTTGGCCATCCGGCGGGGGATCGAGCAGGCCCGGCAGGATCTGCGGCGGACTATCCAATGGCGCCAGGAGACCCTGCGAGACCTAGAGGGGAAATCCGACCCGCGGAGCCGGCGGGAGCGGGAGTGGGTCGAGGCGGAGTGGGAGCGGGCCCTGCGATCCTTCGCCCGACGCATCGCCGAGCTCAACGAGCAAATCTCCCTCTACAACTTGAAGGTGCCCATCTACTGGCTCCAGCGGTTCAAGTTTGACCTGCGAGAGGAGCTATGCGCCCTGGGCGTCCCGGAGGGAGAGATCAAAGGCCTGGAGGGGCCAGTTCCCTCCACGGGGAACTTCCCTCGGTGACGCCTCCGGTCCTGCTTTCTTCTCGCGATTTTTGGGTTTTCTCAAATTCTTATGCCTCAGAAAGCTCAAAAAGAGAGGGGGAGGCTTCACGTTGTGGGGGTAAGAACGAAGCCGTCTGGGGTCCGGGTGGGGCCTTGACAGATTGCCCCGGGGCTTCTAAAATTGCAAGCAATCTGTCCCTTGCGGAAAGGAGGTGGCAGCGGCAGCAGGAGACCACCAAGGGTGTCCTCCTTATTCCGGTCGAGCGGAACCTGGTCGTTCCGCTCATTTTCGGTCCGCGAGGTTTTCTCTTCTGTAAATCCCGCTAAAAGGAGGAGGCTATGAAGTTTTACAGGATCCTGATGGCGCTGACAGTGTTCAGCCTGCTGCTCGCCGCGTGCGTGCCTGCGGCGACGCCCGCCCCAGCGGCGAAGGGCACAATCAAGATCGCCACCCAGAGCCCCCTCTCCGGCGGCCAGGCGGCCCTGGGCGAGGGGATCAAGAACGGGGCCCAGCTGGCCATCGAGCAGCTCAAAGGCCCCATCGAGGCCCTGGGCTTCAAGGTGGAGCTGGTGCCCTTCGATGACCAGGCCAAGCCCGATGTGGGCGTGGCCAACGCCAAGCAGCTGGTCACCGATCCCGACATCCTGGCGGTGATCGGGCACCTCAACTCCGGCGTGGCCATCCCCGCCTCGGAGACCTACAAAGATTACGATCTGGTGATGGTGTCCCCGGCCAACACCAACCCCTGCATCACCGATCGCGGGTATCTGGTGACGCACCGGGTCTGCGGCCGCGATGACGTGCAGGGAGCGGTGGCTGCGGAGTTTGCCTTCAACGAGCTCAAGGTCAAGACCGCCTTCGTGATCCACGACAAGACGCCCTACGGCCAGGGGGTGGCCGAGTTCTTCAAGAAGCGTTTCGAGGAGCTCGGCGGCCGGGTCCTGGGCTTCGAGGGGACTGAGGAGAAGGCAGCCTTCGATCCGCTGATCACGGCCATCCAGGGAGTGAACCCTGAGCTGATCTTCTTCGGCGGCATCTACGATCAGGCGGGGGTCTTCTTCAAGCAGGCCCGGGAGAAGGGCGTGCAGGCCCCCTTCCTGGGGCCGGATGGGATGGACTCCCCGGAGCTGGCCAAGATCGCCGGCGAGGCGGTGGTGGGGATGCACTACACGACCGTGGCCGGGCCGCCGACGATCTACGAGGGGGCCAAGAAGTTCATCGATGATTATAAGGCCCGGTTCGGCCGGGATCCTGAGCCCTTCTCGGCCCAGGCCTACGACGCCACGGCCCTCGTGTTGAAGGCCATCGAGGCGGCCATCCAGGAAGCGGGCGGCCAGAAGCCGAGCCGCAAGGCGGTGGCGGAGAAGGTGCGGGCGACCAAGGACTTCCAGGGGATCACTGCCGTGGTCACTTTCGATGAGCGAGGCGATCCGGTCAAGTCGAAATACTTTGTGATTGAGATCGTCTCCGGCAACCCGGACGAGTGGGGCAAGAACCCGCTGAAGAAGACCCTGGAGCTAACGCCGCCGCCTCTCACGCCGGAGCTGAAGGCGGCCTGCGGTGTGAGGTAAAGGGCCGTGGATGAGGCGGGGTGGGGAGCGTGTTTCATCCCTCCCCACCCCGCCTCCGGTCGGCGCGACAGAATCCCGAGCGTGGATCCAGAGGAATGCGCAAGAGGCTATCGGAGTCTCTTCTTTACCAGGCGTTAGTGGTCCCGCTGATCCGGCTCTTCGTCTTTGTGGCGATCAGCCTCTTGGTGATCGGCTCGACCATCCTCCTCCTTGCTGCCCTCTTTAACCGCCCGGTGGCCGGGGGGACGACGCTTCTTCAGTTTGTGATCCGCACGTTGCCCCAGGTGGCCATTGACGGTCTGGTGATTGGCTTCCTCTATGCGATGATCGCTCTGGGCTACACGATGGTCTACGGGGTGCTGCAGTTCATCAACTTCGCCCACGGCGAGATCTTCATGGTCGGAGCGTTCATCGGCGTGGAGATCATGCTCGCCCTGGCCATCCCCTCCACGGCGCCCCTGATGCTGATCATGGCCGGGACCCTGCTGGCGGTGGTCGCTGCAATGATGGGCAGCGGGCTGCTGGCGGTGACCGTCGAGCGGATCGCCTATCGGCCGCTGCGGGGGGCGCCCCGTCTGGTGCCGCTGATCTCCGCCATCGGGGTCTCGTTCTTCCTCCAAGACGCCGTTCGGGCGATTGAGGGTCTGCTGAACAACGCCTTCTATCGGAACTATCCTTCGTTTCCTGTCCTGAACCAGCAGATCCCCATCGCCTCCCTCCAGGTGGCCGGAGAGCCAGTCCAGATGCAGATCCAGGCGAAGGTGCTCTTCATCATCATCGCTTCCCTGCTGATGCTCACCGGGCTGAACTTCGTGGTGAACGCCACCCGACTGGGCCGGGCGATCCGGGCCGTGGCCCAGGATCGGCCGACGGCCGCGCTGATGGGGGTGAACGTTGACCGGATCATTATGCTGACCTTCCTGATCGGCGGCGCCCTGGGGGGCGCGACGGGGGTTCTATATGGGATCCGGGTGGGCCGCATCGATCCTTACCTTGGCTTCATCCCCGGGATCAAGGCCTTCACCGCTGCGGTCCTGGGGGGCATCGGCAACATCACCGGGGCCATGCTCGGCGGGATCGTCCTGGGGGTGTTGGAGGGCTTTGCGGGAGCTTACCTTTCCCAGTTCACGGGTGGGGCCTTCGGCGCAGAATACAAGGATATCTTTGCGTTCCTGATCCTGATCCTGATCCTGATGTTCCGCCCGACGGGCCTGCTGGGCGAGCAGGTGGGTCAGAAGGCATAATGCAAGCCGAAACTCATTTCGGCCTAAATGAGTGAATCATCTCTGAGGCGAAGAGGTGCGGGATGATCCGTGCCAAGGCCGTGGAGTGGATTGCCCGGATCCGAAACGGACGCTCGATCTATCTCATCGGAGTCCTGGTATACATTGTCGCCGCTCTTCTGCTGATGAACTGGTTGGGTCAGCCTGGGATGCGGGGCGTGGCCTGGTATCCCCTGATCTCCGCCTTGGCCTTCGCCGCCTTCCTGGGCTCCTTGCTGGTGATCTATTACGCTCCCATGGCCGGAGCAGTGAAGGCCCTCCTGAGTTTAGCGATCCTGTTGGTCCTCCTCCCCCTCCTGGGGGTCCGAAACCCGTTCCTGCTGGAGATCGCCACTCAGGCAGGGATCTTCGCCGCCATGGCCATCGGGCTGAACATCGTGGTGGGCTTCGCCGGGCTGCTGGACCTGGGATATGTGGCCTTTTACGCCGTCGGTGCGTATCTGTGGGCCATCTTCGGCTCCCCCCAGGCGAACATCGCCTTCGGGACGAACCGCTTCCCCTTAGAGCCGGAATGGTTCTTCCTGTTCCTCTTCCTGGCGGTGGGGGTGGCGGCCCTTACCGGCATCCTCTTGGGGCTGCCGGTGTTGCGGGTGCGGGGGGATTACCTCGCCATCATCACCCTGGCTTTCGGCGAGGTGATCCGGGTGATCGCGAACAACCTGGACAAGCCGATCAACCTGACCAACGGCCCGCAGGGGATTCGCCCAGTGCAACGGCCGCCCCTGTTCTTCAAGCCGTGGCTGCAAAGCCTGGGAATCCGCGCGGACGATCCTGTCCTTTATGCGCTTTATTTCTATCTCCTTGTCCTCCTGGTGATCGGGTTCGCGATCTGGTTGGCCCGTCGGTTGGAGAACTCCTGGGTGGGGCGAGCGTGGACGGCGATCCGGGAGGATGAGCTGGCCGCCCAGGCCATGGGGATCCCCCTGGTGCGGATGAAGCTGGCCGCCTTCGCCACCGGAGCTTCCTTCGCTGGCGCCATGGGGATGATCTTCGCTGCCAAGCAGTATTTCATCAATCCCGAGAGCTTCACGTTCATGGAATCCATCGGGATCCTGGTGATGGTGATCTTGGGCGGCATGGGAAGCATCCCGGGTTCCATCGTGGGGGCTGTGTTGTTGACCATCCTGAACCTTCAGATCCTGAAAGGCCTCTCCCAGATGCTCAACACGCTGCGCCAGGCGGGGGTGGTGATCCCGCTGATCAATTTCCCTCTCAGCCAGTGGCCGACCCAGCTGGAGCCAGCCAAGTATGAGCGATTGGTCTTCGGGATCCTGCTGGTCCTGATGATGATCCTGCGCCCACAGGGCTTGATCCCCGAGCAGCGCCACCGCATGGAGCTGGCCGAGGCCATAGGGCGCGAGAAGGAGCCGGAGCGCCTGCCGATAGAGGAAGAGCTCCCGCCAGTGGTGTCTGCGCCGGAGGTCAAGCCTGCGCGGGATTGACCCCTATCCGAGCGGGGGGGAAGGGCGGTGCCGGAACGACTCGCCATGGTAGAACGCAAATTCCAGGAGGCGTCCGGATGGCCTACCTGCTGGAATTGAGGAAGGTCACCAAGCGCTTCGGCGGCCTGGTGGCCGTGAACCATGTGGATTTCACCCTGGAGCCCGGCCGCATCGTGAGCATCATCGGGCCCAACGGGGCCGGGAAGACCACCCTCTTCAACCTCGTCACCGGGATCTACAAGCCGGATAGCGGGGAAGTCCTCTTCGAAGGCCGCCCCCTGGTAGGGCTCCGGCCGGATCAGATCACAGCCAAAGGCATCGCTCGGACCTTCCAGAACATCCGTCTCTTCGGCAACATGACGGTGATGGAGAACATCCTGGTCGGGATGCACACGCGTTTCCGGGCGAACCCTATGGATATCCTCTTTCAAACGCCTCGCTTTCGAGAAGAAGAGCAGCGGTTGCGGGATGAGGCGCTGCGGCTGATCCGGTTCGTCGGGCTCCGGGCCTCCCCTGACGAGCTGGTCAAGAACCTGCCGTATGGGGAGCAGCGCAAGGTGGAGCTGGCCCGCGCCCTGGCGGCCCACCCCAAGCTGATCCTCCTGGACGAGCCGACGGCTGGGATGAACCCCCAGGAGACGGCGGAGACCACGCGCCTGATCCGGCGCCTGCGGGATGAGCTGGGCATCACCGTCATCCTGATCGAGCACCAGATGCGGGTGGTGATGGGGATCTCCGAGCGGGTCACAGTCCTGGATTACGGGGAGAAGATCGCCGAGGGAACCCCGGAGGAGGTCCGCCGGAACCCGCGGGTGATCGAGGCCTACCTGGGGCGGGGCGCAGCGCTCGAGGCGATCGCCTGATCGTTGGGAAGAGGAGGCTTTTCAGAGGAAAAAACCCGGGCGGTTTGGGAGCGGAGAAGATGGCCGTTCTGGAGCTGAGAGACGTCCACACCTATTACGGACACATCCACGCCATCAAGGGCATCTCGTTTAAGGTGGAGCAAAGAGAGATCGTTGCCCTCATCGGGGCCAATGGCGCTGGAAAAAGCACCACGCTGCGTACCATCTCGGGACTGATCCGGGCCCGTCACGGCCAAGTGCTGCTCAACGGAGAGGATATCACGCGCCTGCCCCCCCATGAGATCGTGTCCCGGGGCGTCGGTCATGTCCCCGAGGGACGGCGGATCTTCCCCCAGCTCACGGTGTGGGAGAACCTGGAAATGGGGGCCTACACGGTGAAGGACCGTCAGGAGGTCGCCCAGCGGATGGAGTTCGCGTTCGCCATCTTCCCCCGGCTGAAGGAGCGCCTCCATCAAAAAGGGGGGACCCTCTCCGGCGGCGAGCAGCAGATGCTGGCCATCGCTCGGGCGCTGATGATGCGCCCCCGCATCCTGCTGATGGACGAGCCCTCCATGGGATTGGCCCCTATTCTAGTGGAAGGCATCTTTGAGGTGATTCAGCAGCTGAACGCCCAGGGCACGACGATCCTCCTGGTGGAACAGAACGCCCGCATGGCCTTAGAGGTGGCCCATCGCGGCTATGTGCTGGAGACCGGGCGGATCGTCTTAGAGGGCACGGCCGAGGAGCTAAGGGGCAACCCGCAGGTCCAGGCCGCTTACCTGGGGATGCACTAGAGGCTGGAATCCTTGCCCCGGCTTCCGCGGCGGCTGCCCTGAAAGCCCAGATCAAAAGGGAGGAGACCATGAGGCGCCTGCTGTGGGGGATCCTGATCGCCGCGTTGCTGGCGGCGGCGTGTCAGCCGGCCGCCACGCCTCAGCCGACTGTCACACCTCAGCCAACCGCCACCTCTCAGCCGACGGCCACGCCTCAGCCGGCCGCCACGCCGACCCCGGCCCCTGGAGCCGGAGCGCAATTGCCCGACCTGGGGGGACGGGAGCTGAAGATCGCCAGCGACACCACCTACCCGCCTTTTGAGTTCGTCGACCCCAAGACCAACGAGCTCGTGGGCTTCGACGTCGATCTGGTCAACGAGCTCTGCAGGCTGCTCAACTGCAAGCCGATGATCGTCTCCACCGCTTGGGACGGAATCTTCGCCGGCTTGGAGCAGAAGCAGTTCGACTTGGCCGCCTCCGGCATTACCATCACGGAGGAGCGCAAGCAGAAGTTCGATTTCTCCGACTCCTACCTCCGCTATGGCCAGGTGGTGCTGGTCCGGGCCGACGAGGAGCGGATCAGGGGCAAGGACGACCTCAAGGAAAAGATGGTGGGAGTCCAGATCGGGACCACCAATGAGGAGACGGCCAAGACGCTGGTGGCCGACGAGGCCAAGCAGCTCAAGCGCTACGATACGTTCGACCTGGCGGTACGGGCGCTGCTGGCCAAAGATGTGGACGCCGTGGTGATCGACAGCCCAGCGGCGGATGGCTTCATGGCCCAGAACCCGGGCCAGATGAAGATCGCCGGGGAGCCCTTCACCAGCGAGGACCTGGGGCTCTGCTTCCCGAAGGGCAGCGACCTGGTCGCTCCCTTCAACGCCGCCCTGAAGGTCCTGAAGGAGAACGGCACGCTGGACCGGCTGTATCAGAAGTGGTTCAAGGAATATAAGCCGGGTCAGTAAGTGATCCTCGAAGAAGATGGAAGCTTCCGTTCGGATGGGTCGCGGGAACTTCTCGCGGCCCATCCTTTTTCAGAGATCAGCAGTGTTCATTCAAGAATCTCCATCGGTGTCGCGCGAGATCTCTGCAAGATGGGCGGAGATGAGCTCCGGCATCCCGAATGGTGGAAGGAGTGACGGCGATGAAGGCTTTCATCGAACGACGGGCTCCCCTTTCCTCCCCGCGGCCGCCGCGACGATCCAGCCTGGACTGGCGGACGTGGCCATGGTGGGCGGTGATGCTGGGGGCGTTTGGGTTGTGGACCGGGGTGGCGATCTTGAACTCCCCGGATTACCAGGCCACGGTTCGCTTCTTGGTCCGGGGCATCCCGATCACCCTTCAGCTGACGGTGATCGCTTACGCCATCGCCCTGATCCTCGGGCTGATCGCCGGCTTAGGCCGGGTCTCCCGGAACGTGGTGTTCTACAACCTGTCCACGCTCTACGTGGAGTTCATCCGCGGGGTTCCGCTCCTGGTGGTGCTGTTTTATGTGGCCTTTGTGGCTGCGCCACCGATGGGGGATGCCCTGATCCAGGCGGGCCAGGCGTGGGGGCTGCCCCCGCTGGCCGAACTCGGCCGCCTGATCCGCAGCGAGATGGGTCGGGCGGTGACCGGCTTGGCCATCGGCTACGGAGCCTACCTGGCTGAGGTGTATCGGGCGGGCATCGAGTCCATCCCCCGGGGTCAGATGGAGGCCGCTCGCAGCCTGGGGATGACCTACTGGCAGGCCATGCGCCTGGTCATCCTCCCCCAGGCGATCCGGAACGTGTTGCCCCCTCTGGGCAATGACTTCATCGCCATGTTGAAAGACACGGCCCTGGCCTCGGTGATCGCTGTGCCGGAGCTGATGTATGCAGGACGTCAGCGGGCGGCGGGCACCTTCCGGTATTTCGAGGTGTATAACACAGTGGCCCTGCTCTACCTGGTGATGACCCTGCTGCTCTCCCTGCTCGTCCGCTTCATGGAGCGGCGGACCGCGGTCCCCCGCTGATCCCGGGGTTCCTCGCCGTCCGATAGGCATCGAGCCGTTTTATGAACTTATTCGGGGAAAAATCGCTTGCCACAATAATGGGGGTGGCTTAGTTTGGCTCATGGTCTGGAAGAACAACGGCGCCGAAGTTGCAGATGCAGTCTGTGGGTCGATGTGGTGTTGTGCGGTTCTCACGAAGCTGGGCGATGGGAGATGCTGACTCCTCACGAGCTCTCCGGGGGCATGGCCCGAGGCCCGGAACTGCTGATCACCGGCGAGCCCACCACCGCTCTGGATGTGACCATCCAGGCCCAGATCCTGGATCTGATGCGGGCGCTCCAGCCCCGTATGCGCACCGCCATCATCCTCATCACGCCTGATATGGGCATCGTGGCGGAGATGTGCAATCAGGCGATCGGGTAGCGGTGATGTATGCGGGCCAGATCATTGGGAGAGCTGATGTGCGTACCATCTTCCCTAACCCCCAGCATCCCTACACACAGGGCTCCTGGGATCCATCCTGGTGATGGGTGTGGTCAAACCCTGCCCGGATGTGATCCCCGGGGCGGCGCCCGATCGGATCGATCCCCCCAGGTTGCCGTTTCGCGCCTTGTTGCCGGGCCCGCGTGGAGAACCAGGCCCTGCTCGGGAACATCTGCATGGAGCAGATCCCCTCGCTCTTTCATACGGAGCCCAGATATCAGGTCCGTTTCAGGGTTTATGGATAGCGAACCCCGCCCAGGGCGTTTGGAGAGGATCTCTGGAACGGGGAGGACGACGGATGACCATCGCTCAAGCACAGGTTCAACCCTGCACGGAAGTCTCGGCGGATCGGAATCTGATCCCAGTTTGACGGGAGTTGCTGCAACGCGTGGGGGCATGGGTGAAAGCCGCGGATGGGGTGAGCTTCCACATCCGCCGCGGTGAAACCCTAGGACCGGTCGGAGAGTCCGGCTGCGGGAAAACGATCGTCGGGCGGACGATCCTCCGCCGGATCGAGGCCACGTCCGGCGAGATCTACTTCGAGGGGAGGAACCTCTGCGCCCTCGCCCAATCCGAACGGAAGGCTCCGCGATGAGACATGTAGATCATCTTTCAGGACCCCTATCCCTCCCGGGATCCCCACGTGCCCGTGCGGGCAAGCATCGCTGAGGGGCTTGCTGTCCACCGGATCGGAACGCCGAAAGGGCGCGCAAAGATGGTGATCGATCTCCTCCGCAAGGTAGGCCTAAAGGATTGCTGCGCCCGCCGACGTCCTCACGAGTTCTCGGGAGGCCAGCGCCAGCGCATCGTCATCGCCCGAGCCCTGGCCCCGCGCTCACAGTTCGTCGTCTGAGATGAACCGGTCTCCGCCCTGGACGTTTCCATCCAGGCCCAGATCATCAACCTCCTGAAAGAGCTCCATAAGGAGTTTCATCTCACCTATCTGTTCATCATCCATAACCTGAGCGTCATCGAGCGCGTTAGCGACTGCATGGCGGTCAGGCATTTAGGGCAGATTGTGGAGCTGACCTCCCGGGAGAGGCTGTATCGGAATCCGCTTCATCCCTACACGCAGGCGCTGCTCTCCGCTGTCCCCATCCCGGATCCCACCCTCAAGCGGGAACGCATCCTATTGAAGGGGGATGTCCCCAGTCCGCTCAACCCGCCTTCCAGATGCTGTTTCCATCCTCGCTGCCCGGTTGCGACGGCTCACTGTGCTCGGGAGGAACCCCCTCCATGAACTTGGGGACTTCTCAGCAGGAGCACTGGGTGGCTTGCTGGCGGGTGGTGTGAGCTCCGCCATGGGATTCCGACGCCGGAGCTACCGGACCTCGAACTCCAGCACCACTACCCCCTCCGGGTCTTCCAAAACGCCTCGTTCGTCGGGTCGCCACACCGCTCTGTCGCGTCCCCAATAAAGATCCGTAGCTGTGTTCTCCCCCGCGCGGGTATGCACCGCCACCCGGCTGCCGGTCCATACGGTGAGGGCTGGGAAGATGAAGAGATTCCCCTCCTCATCCCGTAGCCGCCAGCCAGCCAGGCTGAGGGTCATCCCCTCGTTCGCCAGCACCAGCGTCTCCTGCTCCACATCCCCAACCCCGCGGATCTCCAGGACCCTCAGGCGGATCTCCCCAGCGGTCGACGCCGGAGGCGGCAACGGTGTCGGAGAGGGGGTGGCGGATGGCGCCGCTGGGAGCTCCCCCGGGATCCGCAGCACCTGCCCCGGATAGATGATCGTCTCCGGGTTCAGGCCGTTGGCCTGCAATAGGCTCTCCAGGGACACCCCATAGCGCGCAGCGATCCCGATCAGGGTGTCCCCGGGCTGGACGGTGTGTATCAACAGGGGGCGGGGCTGTCTCTTATACACATCTGACGCTGCCGACGACT